>DASQAX010000338.1:0-8736 GCA_035635535.1 Vicinamibacterales bacterium
GGTGCGCGGAATTGCGCGCGTTGAAGGTCAAGGCACGCACCACGAGCCACGGCAAGAGAACGATGGCGACCACCCAAAACGCGTAACGCGAATTCGGATAGAGCTCGCCTCCGAGCGCGTAGACGACGAAAGCGAGAAACGCGACGACGCGCCCCCTGAAAATCGCCTTGGGGCGGCCGAAATAGTCGAAGGTCTCGCCGTCGAAGCGGGTGCAGCCGTAGAAGTATTTTTTCTTGCGGACCTTCGCCCAGGCCGAGTAGATGCCGAGCGTCACCAGGCTGAAAAACAGATTCACGATCCAGATGCGGAAGTACTCGCCGGCGCCTCCGGTGAACTCGGGGCGCACGACGCGCGTCGCTGGCGCGCCGGCCGGAGACCCGGCTCCCGGCGCCCCTTCGTGTTTGGGCGGGGTGGCCTCCGCCTTGTCCATGATCGTCTCCCCGCCGGTTGCGGGAACCCGCCGCAAGCCGGCAGCGCGATTATCGCCCCAAATGCGAATATCCCGCGTGCCTATTTCCGGGCGGCGGCCCGGGGCGCGAACCCGTCCCCGCCGCCTCCTGTAATATTCGCAGCGGAGGAGACACCATGAAACCATTCTCGAGTCTGGCTTGGGGGATCGCGATGGCGGCAACGATCACGGCAGCCGGCGGCCCGCCGGCGATGGCCGCAACCTTCGTCTACGTATCGAACGCCGAGGACGGCGACATCGGCGTCTACGCCATGAAGCCCGACGGCACGCTCTCCCACGGCGCTCGCGCGGCGGCAGCGAAGGTCGTCATGCCGATGGCGGTCAGCCCGGACAAGCGCTTCCTCTACGCGGCATCGCGCTCCAAGCCTTACTCGGTGCACGCGTACTCGATCGATCGCGCCACGGGCGCGCTCAAGCTCCTCGCGACCTCGCCGCTCGCGGAAAGCTTCCCCTACATCTCGCTCGACCGGACGGGCCGTTTTCTCTTCGGCGCGTCCTACGGCGGCGCCGTGGTCAGCGTGAACGCGGTCGGCAAAGACGGGCGTGTCGCGGAGAAGCCCATCCAGGTAATCCCTGTCGGCCGCAACGCGCACTCGGTCCGGATCGACGCGACGAACAAGTACGTCTACACGACGACCCTGGGCAGCGACGAAATCTTCCAGTTCCGGTTCGACGCGAAGAACGGCCGGCTCGCCTCGAATACGCCGTCCATCGTGCTCATGAAGGCCGGCACCGGGCCGCGCCACTTCATCACTTCGAAAGACAACAAGTTCGTATACCTGCTCTCCGAGCTGGTCGGCACGGTGACGACGCTGTCGCTCGACGCCAAGACCGGCCTGCTCGCCGAGGTGAGCGTCGCCTCGGCCGTGCCGTCCGACTCCAAACTCCTCCCCGGCGCGCCGCGCGGCGCGATCGGCGCGCCCGGCGGCCCTCCTCCCCGCGATACCTCGAACGACATCTGGGCCGCGGATCTGCACCTGACGCCCGACGGGAAGTTCCTTTACGCCACCGAGCGCACCCACAGCACCATGGCCGGCTTCAGCGTGGACGGCGCCACCGGCAAGCTGAGCTACCTCGGCGCCACCCCGACCGAGACGCAGCCGCGCGGATTCAACATTTCCCCGGACGGAAAATACATGGTCGTCTCCGGCGAGAAGTCGGACACGATCACCGTCTACGCCATCGGCGCGGACGGCGCGCTGAAGGAAGTGCAGAAGGCGCCGACGGGAAAAGGCTCGAACTGGGTCGAGATCGTCTCGTTCGACTAGGACCTCCATGCCCGACGCCAGTGAAAGGCTCGCGATGCCCTCTGCGCAGGACCACGTCGGCATCGCGCGCCAGATCGACAAAAGCCTGCCGAGGCGGCTGCGCATGATCCTCGCGCTCGACGACTTCGAGGCGCCGGCACGCCGCTACCTGCCGCGGCCGATGTACGGCTACGTCTCGGGCGGCGCGGAAACCAACGCTTCGCTGCGCGCGAACCGCGCTGCGTTCGACGATTTCGCCTTGCTTCCGCGCGTGCTGGTCGACGTTTCGGCGCGCTCGACCAAGACGACGCTGTTCGGCCGCGCCTACGACGCGCCCTTCGGCATCGCGCCCATGGGCGGCAGCTCGATGGCCGCGTACCTGGGCGACATCGTGCTCGCGCGATCGGCCGCGGCGGCCAACATCCCGATGATCATGAGCGGCGCGTCGCTGACGCGCCTGGAGGACGTGCGCGCGGCGGGACGCACCTCGTGGTTCCAGGCGTACCTGCCCGGCGACGACGCGGCCATCACGACGATGGTCGAGCGGGTCGAGCGCGCAGGGTTCGACACCATCGTCCTCACCGTGGACGTGCCCGTCGGGGCCAATCGCGAGAACAACGTGAGGAGCGGTTTCAACCGCCCGCTGCGGCCGACCCTGCGCCTCGCCTGGGACAGCGTGCTCCGCCCGCGCTGGCTGGTCGGCATGTTCCTGCGCACTCTCGTCACGCACGGCATGCCGCACTTCGAGAACACCGGCACGCGCGCGCCGCTCATCACCAGCACCGCCGAGCGCTACTCGGGGCCGCGCGACAAGCTCTCCTGGGCGCACGTCGCGCTGATGCGCAGGATCTGGAAGGGGCGCCTGGTGCTGAAGGGCGTGCTCGACCCGCAGGACGCGCGCCTCGCGCGCGAGAGCGGAGTCGACGGCGTCATCGTCTCCAACCACGGCGGGCGCCAGCTCGACGGCGCGATCGCGCCGCTGCACGCGCTGCCCGCGGTCGCGGCCGAGGCGGGCGGCATGACCGTGATGATGGACAGCGGCATCCGCCGCGGCACCGACGCCCTCAAGGCGCTCGCGCTCGGCGCGCACTTCGTCTTCGTCGGCCGGCCGTTCCTCTACGCCGCCGCGATCGCCGGCGACGCCGGCGTGCGCCATGCCATCAAGCTGCTGCGCGAGGAAGTCGACCGTGACATGGCGCTGCTCGGCATCACCTCTCTCTCGCAGATGACGCGCGAGCGGTTGCGCGAGACCTAAAAAAAGAGCCCCTTGCGGGGCTCTTCGTTTCCTTGCTTGCTCGGGCGGTTAGCGGTCGTCGCCGTGACCGCGGTCGCGGTCGAAATCGAACATCGAGAACAGATCGCTCAGCGCCGGCATGTTGACGGGCGCGTAGGGATTGTCCCCGTGCGCAACGGGATTGGGCAGATTGTCGCGGCTGCGCGCCGTGAGCGGCTGCAGGCGCCAGTTGCGCTCGATGAACTTGAGGATCGAGACGTGATCGCTGTACTCGTGGTCGATCTTGCCGCCGCGCGAGTACTTCGAGACCACGATTAGCGGAATGCGCGTCCCGTCGCCGAAGAAGTCGACCGGCTGGACGAAGCCAGAATCCCAGTAGCCGCCGCCCTCGTCGAAGGTGACGATCACCGCGGTCTTCGCCTTCAGGCTGGGATTCTGGTCGAGCTGGTCGAGGATCTTCTTGATGAAACCTTCGAGCAGGTCCACTTTCGACGACTGCGGATGGCCGTCGAGCAGGCCGTCGGGCTTGACGAACGAGACCTCGGGCAGCGTCGAGTTGCCGATCGCCATGATCAGGTCCGAGGTGTCCTTCACGTGCGCCGCGCGCTGCACCGGATCGCCCATGATGGCTTTCTCGTACTGGAACGGATTGCAGATCTGGCAGTACGCCGCGCCGATGGCGTCGTTCGGGTTCGTCGAGCCGTTGGCGAGGTTCACCGCCTCGTTGTACGCCCCGCCGAAATACGCCCAGGAGACGTCCTTCTCGTTCAGCGAGTCGCCGATCGAGCGCCGGGTGGAAGGCGGGACGAAGTTGCCGGTGGTGCGCGGCGCGCCGTTCGGCAGGAAGCCCGGGTTGATGTTGTTGACCATGTAGTAATGGCCCGGCTCGCAGTTGGCCTTGGGCTTCCAGGGCAGAGCGCCGAGGTAATCAAGAATCGGCTTGACCCCGCCCTGCGTCGCGTCGCTGCACTGCGCCCAGTTGCCGTCGATGGTGTAGTTGTTGTTGGTGTTGGGCCTCGGATTGGGATTCGCGATCAGGTTCGCCGCCGGCGTGAGCGCGTTGCCGTTGCCGTCGCTGAAGTACACCATGTCGCCGTGCCCGAGCATGACGTGGTTCGCCGCCGTTCCGCCCATCACCGACTGGTGGAAGTTGTCGTTCATCGTAAATTCCTCGGCGAGCTGCTTCAGCAGCGGCGCGTCGTCGTTGGCGTTGCTGTAGAACGCCATCGGGTTACCGACGCCGTTGTCGTTCGTGTTGAACGTCGTATTGACGAACGGGTACAGGTCGTTCAGGCATCCCGTTGGGTTGTGGCGCGTGGCGTTGGCCACACTGCAGTCCGATTGCTGCCACATCTGGAAGAAGCGGTGGATGGTGTCGCCGGTGTAGGCATCGTAGGGCATGGTCGGGCCGGTGAGCTGGAACGGACCGTTCGGCAGGCTCGCCGCGTTGGTCACGCGCGTGTCGACCACGCGCGCCGGCAAGCCGCTCGCGCCGGTAGTGAGCAGCGCCAGGTCGCCGGTCTCCAGATCAGACTCGGCGGCCGCTTCCTGGAGCGTCTTGAACGGGGGCGCAGTGTCGCGGGGCGCGGTCGGCGTACCGTTCGTGTCAGGCGGAGGCAGGATCGCGTACGGCGTCTTGGCCGGCGCCCCGACGTAGTAGGTCGGCTGGGCCGCCACGGTGAACTGCGCCGCCTGGGCGAAGCTCGGGCCCGGCGAGCCGTCGGCCTTGACGATGCTCTTGGAGAGCAGGTTGGCGACGGACTCGCCGTGCCGCGCCTGGAACGTCGCGAAAGTATGGTCGAAGCTGCGGTTCTCGCCGATGATGACGATCAGGTGCTCGATCGGCGTCGCGGTGCGGCGATGGTCGTCGTCGTCGCGGCCGTTGTTGGCGTAAGCGTGCGGAATCGCCTGGAGCTGCGCGGCCAGCATCGCCGACAAGGCGAGTGCGGCCGTAATTCTCTTCTGTCGCGGCTTGTACACGAAAACCTCCTGATTGTTGATAACGTGAGCTACGCCGCAAGGCTAGGCTTCGCGAATTTCGGAGGCGTGAATTCGCGATGAATTTTTTGTTTATGTTGCTTCGTACGTGTCGGGATTCCACTACACAGGATTCACCGGACCGTGTAGCGCGTCAGCATTCCCCCGGACATGTGGTCGGCGACGTGGCAATGCAGCAGCCAGGTGCCGGGATCGTCCGGGCGCATGTCGACGACCTGCGTGGTCGCGGGCAGAACGTCGACCGTGTCCACCCGCGATCCGCGCACCAGCGCCGTGTTGCCGTGCCAGTGGACGGTGTGGAGGTCGTTCTCGTTGCCCAGGCCGATCACGTACCAGCGCACGCGCTCCCCGCGGCTCATCACCAGTCCCTTCAGGTTGCCGTAGAGCAGGCCGTTGATCGCGTGCTTCTGGTTGCTCTCGCGGAATTCCACGTCGCGCCTCTTCACCGGCCCTTCGGAGATGGCGAACTCGACCACGTTGCGGTAGAGGTAGGGGCTCAGGGTCTCATCGAAGATCATGAACAGCAGCACGAACTCGCGGTCGACGTCCTTGGGCCTGCCGTCGGGCTTCGCCCGCCCCGCGCGCGTGACGACGATCGCGCCGACCAGGCCCGCGTTGACGGTCTGGCTCTCGTGGTCGTGCGAGTGGTAGAGCCAGACGATCGAGTCCGGGTCGCCGGGCCCGGGGCCCGCGCGCTCGGGCACGCTCCAGTGGTAGATATAGCGGCCGCCGCGCGGCACGTGGGCGCCGGCCTCCGGGACGCCGTCGCCGTGGTCGTGCCCAGCGGGGCCTTCGCCGGTCGCGTAATGCGCGCCTTCCGAGGATTTTTCGTAAAACACGCCGTGCGGATGGATGCCGACGGGGATCGGCGAGTTGTTCTGGAAGACGACCGTGATGGTGTCGCCGACCTCGGCGCGGATGAGCGGCCCGAGGATGCCCAGGCTCTCCTCGTCGGGTCCGCGCGGCTTCTGCGTCTTGAAAGTCGCGTCGGTGTACTCGCGGTAGATCGCCTTGTAGTACTTCCTCCCTATACGCTGCTCGTCCTTGTCCGAGACGAAGGCCTCTTCCTGGCGAGTGAAGGGTTGCCCGGTGATCGGGTTCAGCGGATACGAGGGCGCGTAGTCCCAGACGACCGTGTCCGCCGCGATGTAGTAGACACGCTCGGCGGCGCGGGCGTGCGGGAGCGTCGCGGCGAGGAACAGAGCGGCGGCGAGCGCTCGCGCGTGCGGCATCGGAGGAAAAGACGTCCCGGTGGGCTCGAAAAGCGAACCCGTTTTTTACTCCGGATTTGTTGCGGCCTCGTTAAGACCGCGCCGGCGCCTATTCCACCGGGAGCAATCCTCGGGTAGTGTAGTCCGATGGGCAAGGCGCTGGAAATCCGCTGGCTCGCCGAACCGGACAAGCAGGACTATCCGGAAGCCGAGTCCTATCTGAATCTCCTCTACGATCGCCCGACCACGGCAAAGATCCTGAAGAAGCTCCGCGGCGCGCGCGTGTTGCGCTTCAAGGCGAAGGACGTGTTCCGCGCTTCGGGGCTCTCGCTCCTCGGCATCAGCAACGCGCACGTCGAGCGCGACCAGAGGAAGATCCGGCAGGGCAAGAAGCTCTCTCCGCTGCTGCTGGTTCGCGACGCGGCGCACGGCAAGGTCGTCATTGCCGACGGCTATCACCGCCTGTGCGCCGTCTACTCCTTCGACGAGGACGCGGAAATCCCGTGCAGGATCGTGTAGACGCGGCGCGCTTCATCGCCCACGTCGACATGGACGCGTTCTACGCGTCGGTCGAGCTGCTGCGCTACCCGCAGCTGCGCGGCAGGCCGCTCGTGATCGGCGGGCGGCGCCGTGCGGCGAAAGACGCTTCGAGCGAGGCGACCTTCCCCACCCTGCGCGAGTACAAGGGGCGCGGCGTCATCACCACCGCGACCTACGAGGCGCGCGCCTTCGGCGTGAATTCCGGGATGGCCCTCATGCGTGCGGCGAAGAAAGCGCCCGACGCCCTGCTCCTTCCCGCGGATTTCGACGAGTACCGCAAGTACTCGCGCATGTTCAAGGAGGCGGTGCGCACGGTGGCGCCGGAGATCGAGGACCGTGGGATCGACGAGATCTACGTCGACTTGAGCGGACTGGCGTCCGGCTGGCCGCAGGCGAAGGAGCTCGCCGCGTCGATGCAGCGCGCGGTGCGCGAGGCGACGCAGCTTTCGTGCTCGATCGGCGTCGCGCCGAACAAGCTGCTCGCGAAAATGGCCTCCGAGCTGGACAAGCCCGGCGGGCTCACCTTGCTGGACGAAGCCGACATCCCCGCTCGCGTCTGGCCGCTGCCGGTGCGCAAGATCAACGGTGTCGGTCCCAAGGCCGCCGCGCGCCTGGAGCTGCTTTCGATCCGCACCGTCGGCGAGCTCGCCAGGGCCGATCCCGCGCTTCTCGTCGAGCGCTTCGGCGCCAAGCACGGCGCGTGGATGTACGAGGCGGCGAACGGCCGCGACGAGCGGCCGGTGGTGACTTTCAGCGAGCCCAAGTCGATCAGCCGCGAAACGACCTTCGAGGACGACCTGCATCCGCTGCACGACCGCGAGACGCTGTCGCGCGTGTTTACCGAGCTGTGCACGAGGCTCGCGGGCGATCTCGAGCGCAAGGGCTACGCCGGCAGGAAGATCGGCTTGAAGCTGCGCTACGACAACTTCAAGACGCTGACGCGCGACTGCACCCTCGATACGCCGACGCGCGACGCGCAGGCGATCCGGCGCGCGGCGGGCGAATGCCTGAAGCGCGTGCCGCTCGAGCGCCGCATCCGGCTGCTCGGCGTTCGCGTCGGCACTCTCTCCAAGTCGGGCGGCTGACCCGGCTAGGCGCTCTGCTCGCGCACCACCGTGGTGATGCGCCAGTGCGCGAACTCGCGCTCGAACTCGGGCAGCTCGAGGAATCCGGTGCAGGCGAAGGCGCCGCGCTGGGCGATGCCGCCGCTCGCGAGCTTGCGCGCGAGCAGGATAGCGGGCATGCAGGGAATCTCGGGCGCGTGCAGGGCGTCCGCGGTCAGGTGCCATTCGGCCCGCGCGCGGCTGCCGTCGGCGCGCCGGCCCGACACGCTTACCAGCATGCCGCCGAGCGTGCCGCCGAAGGCGTTCATGCGCGCGGCGACCCAGCCGAGCACGCCCGCCCAGCGCTCGAGCGGCACCTGCACGCCGTGCCGGCGCAGCGAGGCGGCGAGCCACAACGCGCTCTGCTGCACGCTCAGCTCGAGCGCGGCGCGGAACTCGACGGTGCGCACGCCCGGATAGATGCGCGGAAAGAGCTCGAGATCGGGCACGTCGCAGGCGGCCGCCCAGCGCGGCCCCAGCCCGTAGAAGCGCACGCGCCTCAACTCCTGCCAGCCCCAGGCGTCGCGCCACGCGCCGCCGCTCACCCATTTGAACGGCCGCCCGGCGTAGCTGAACACCGCGGCCAGGGTTGCCCGCCCGCGCGGCGCGCGCTGCCCCGGGGCGATCGCGATCTGGATCTCCTCGATGACCGGCAGGCGGCTCCTCAAGCTCGCGATCACCGCCGAGGACAGCGCGGGGACGCTGCTCGCTACGGAGACGGCGAGGCGGTCGGCCGCCCGCGCCGCCGACTGCAGGTTCTGGGCGAATCGCGCGACGAAATGCCGGCCGTCGGCGAGATCGAAATAGTGCGAGCCGGCGGAAAGCGCCGCGCGCGCCACGCCGTAGCTCTGCGCCTGGAACGGCCCGGCGCAATGGACCACCAGGTCGGGCGCGAGACGCTTCAGCGCCGAGGCGAAGTCGGGGGCGGAATGGT
>DASQAX010000339.1:0-3303 GCA_035635535.1 Vicinamibacterales bacterium
CGGCGCATAATTCCTATCGTGGAGGTTCTGTAATGAGTCGCAAGTCATCCTGGATCGCATTGGCATTTTTCGGCGTGCTGCTGGCGGCATGGCCCGTGGCGGCTCACCATGCCGTGGCGGCGCAGTACGACATGGACAAGCCCGGCGAGTGGTCCGGCACGCTGAAGAAAATGGAGTTCATCAACCCGCACTCGATGCTGCACCTCGACGTGACGAGCCCCGACGGCAAGGTGACCGAGTGGGTCTTCCAGACGACCGCCGTCGCGGCGCTCCGCTCGCGCGGCCTGGCGCGCTCGGGACCGGGCTCGCTCGAAGTGGGCGCCAAGTACACGATCAAGGGCTACTCGGCGCGGAACGGCAACCCGATGGGCTTCATGAAGACGCTCGTGTTCCCTGATGGCAAGGAAGTCGTCTTCTGGTTCGGCGACCCGAACGGCAACTAGTGTCAGCTGGCAGCAGGCAGCAGGCAGCAGGCAGTGGGCAGTGCGCGCGTGAAGGAGAATTCTGTATGAGGCGCCGAGTTGCTTACATCTGTGTTGCCGCGTGTCTCGCGCTCGCGGTTGCGTCGTTCGCGCTCGCGCAGGGCCGCGGTGGCGGTGGCGCGCGTGGCGGAGGCGCGGGTGCGTCCGAAGCCAGCGTCGCGACACCGCGTACGGCCGACGGGCATCCCGACCTGAGCGGCATGTGGGGCGGTGGCGGCGGCGGTGGCGGCAACCGCGAGTTCGAGGTCGACGCGCAGGGCAACGCGCTCGATATCTTCCCGTCGCGGCGCTGCGGGCCGACACAGGTGAAGTGCAGCGAGTACACGAATCAGTCCTACGACGGCGAGTTCACCGCGCGCATGAACGCGAACCGTCCGCTGTACAAGCCGGAGTACTGGGACAAGCTCCAGTACCTCGACATGAACACGAACAAGGAGGATCCGATCTTCGCGTGCCAGCCGCTCGGCGTCCCGCGCGTGGGGCCGCCGGCGCGGATCCTTCAGACGGCCAACGACGTCGTGTTCCTGTATGCGGCGGGCGGCGCGAGCACCCAGCCGGCCGAATACCGCATCATCCCGACCGACGGACGTCCGTTCGACAAGATCCGGTCGCAGGACGTGTACTTCTATGGCCTGTCAGTCGGGCACTGGGAGGGCGACACGCTCGTCATCAAGGCGATTGCGTTCAACGACCTGACGTGGCTCGACAAGGGCGGCTTGTTCCATTCGGACAAGATGACCGCCACCGAGCGCTTCACCCGCGAGGGCAACGCGCTGGTCTACGACGTGACCGTCGAGGATCCGGAGGTCCTGCTCGAGCCGTGGCACATGACGCCGCGGCGGCTGCGGCTGAACGCGAGCCCCGAGGCGTTCCTGCCGGAGGGGTTGCCGTGCAAGGACTACGACCACGACAACATGGTGACGCAGATCCGGCATTAGGCCGGGATCCGGGAGCCGGGATCCGCATGAAGAAATTTCTGATCGCGATTGGAATCGTGGCGATTGGTGCCGCCGGTCTCGTGGCGCAGCAGCCGCAGCAGGGTGGCGCGCGCTACACGCCGGCGCCCGGCGCGAAGGACAAGCGGGCCGTGCTCTTCAACTGGGCCTGGTACATGGGTATGCTCCGCGGCCCGCAGGAGATCGAGGCGGTCGTCGCGCTCGAGCAGAAGGCCGCCGGCACGATGCAGGTCAACGGGCAGACGTGCACGCTCTCGAACTACCGCGTCAGCACCAACTACCCGAACACCGGTCAGCGCGTGCAGTACACGTGTCGTCTGCCCAACGGCCAGGAGGTCAAGAACGTCGAGGTGGTCAGCGGCACGTTCGCGTGGGACGAGGACATTGCCGGCGCCGAACTGGTTCCCGGCAAGGGCAAGGCGACGCCGAAGCCGGCCGCGCTGCGCGAGCGGCTCATTCGCCTCTGGTCGGGTCCGCAGGGCGGCCTGAAGGCGGCCAACGCCGGCGGCGACAAGACAACCGTCGCGGAGGCCGCGGGGAAGATGACCGTGACCTACCCCATTCCCGGCGTGCCGGGCGCGATGGCTACTGCGACGCTCGACGCGAAGAACATGCCCGAGCGCATCGAGGTGAAGGACGGCAATACCGTTACGGAGTTCACCTATACGAACTACGCCGATTACAACAACCCGCTGAACAAGATCGACGCATTCTACGCGGGGAAGATCGTCGAGAAGCGCAACGGCGTCACCGTGCGCGATCTGACGACGACCGAAACGGAGACCGCCAATCTCTACGTCGTCATGCCGGTGCCGCCGAGCGTGAAGAAGGCGTCCCCGCAGTCGAACTAGCACCGGCAGGTATCGGGTTTCAGGTATCAGGTTTCAGGCTTCCTGCAATGAGGTTTCCATGAAGACGGTCTTCGCGGCGAGCGTGGTGTTGTGTCTCGCCGCCATCATCGCTTCCGGCCCCGAGGTACGTGTCGCGGGGCAGGACGCGACAGGCGTGCTCCGCGAGGTCGACCAGGCGCTCGGCGCGTCGAGCCTGAAATCGATCCGCTACTCGGGGACCGGCTTCGCGTACGCCTTCCTGCAGAACCCGCGTCCCGACGTGCGGTATCCGAAGTTCTACGCGAAGTACACGCGCTCGATCGACTTCGAGAAGGGCGTCTCGCGCGAGGAGACGACGCGCGCGCAGTTCGAGAATCCGCCGAGCGGCGGCGGGCAGCAGCCGCTGTACACCGACACGACGGGCGCCGCGGTCACCGGCGAGAGCTCCGCATGGGGCGGGGGCGCGGTCGCGCTGACCCCGCAGGGCTTCGTCCGCGCCGCGATGGCGGCGAAGGCGACGCTGTCGCAGGGACGTGTTGACGGCCGGCCGGCGACGGTCGTGTCGTTCACCGTGCGCGACACGTACAAGGTCAACGGCTACGTCAACGCGCAGCACCTCATCGAGCGGATCGAGACGTGGACACCGCAGCCGACGCTCGGCGACATGTCGATCGAGACGACATTCAGCGACTATCGCGATTTCGGCGGCGTGAAGTTCCCGGGACGGATCGTGCAGAAGCAGTGGATCTATCCCGTGCTCGAACTGAACGTCACGACGGTCGAACCGAACGTCGCGGTCACCCTGCAGGCGCCGGCGGGCGGCCCCCAGGGTGCACGCGTGGAATCGACGAAGGTCGCAGACGGTGTCTGGTACCTCGCCGGCACCCCGGATCCCAACAGCCAGCTCGTCGAGTTCAAGGACTTCCTCGTCCTCGTCGAATCGTCCGTGACCGAAGGGCGCGCGCTCGCCAACATCGCCGAGGCGCACCGGCTCGTCCCCGGCAAGCCGATCAGGTACCACGTCAACTCGCATCA
>DASQAX010000340.1:0-7688 GCA_035635535.1 Vicinamibacterales bacterium
CTTCCCATTCCGTTCGGCCCGGCTCGTTGAAGTGGAGATGCACGTCGATGAGGCCGGGGAGCACGAACAGCCCGCGCGCGTCGATCTCCTCGCGTCCGGGGCCGGCATCCGGATCGATCGCGGCGATGCGTCCGTCTTCGACGGCGATGTCTGCGCGCGTCAGGCCGTCCGGCAGGACCGCCGTGCCACCGCGAATGACGAGATCAGCCATGACCGCGCCCGCCCGCCAGTTCATCCAGTAAGTTCGCCCCGGCTGCCAGCGCGACAGCGACGTCATCTTCCATCACGGCTTCGTCCGGATGATGGCTGAGTCCGCCCGGCGTTCGAACGAACAGCATCGCCGCCGGCATGTGTGGCGCGAGGATCATCGCGTCGTGCCCCGCGCCGCTCGACATGACGCTCGGCGTCGTGCCCGCGCGCTCGACCGCGCGCGTAAGCATCGCCACCAGCGCCGGATGCATCGCGACGGCGGCGTGATCGAAGCGCGGCGACCATTCGACCGTCAGCCCGCGACGCGCGGCAATCTCCTGCGCGCCGGCTCGCAGGCGGTCCACAGCCCCCTTCCGGATCGCGTCGTCGCCGTGACGAACATCGAGCGTGATGCGGCACCTTCCAGCGATCACGTTCGCGGCGCCGGGCGACACGTCGATCCGGCCCGTCGTGGCGACCAGGCCGGCGGTGGCACGGGCCTGTGCCTCGACGCAGCCGATCCACTCGGCCGCGCCCGTCAGCGCATCGCGGCGCGCATCCATCGGCGTGGTCCCCGCATGGCCGGCGGAGCCGGCGAAGGTGACGTCTGCGTACGTCCGGCCGACGATGCGATCGACGACGGCGACCGGCTGCCGAAGAGCCTCCAGCACGGGACCCTGCTCGATGTGAAACTCGAGATACCCGAGTGGATTCGATGCCGCACGGGCGTCGGCGATGCGCGCGACGTCGAGTCCGAAGTCGCCGATGGCCTGCGCGACCGACGTGCCCGACGCGTCGGTGGCCGCCAGCAGCGCCGCGTCCACGTCCCCGGCAACCGCGCGGCTGCCGATGAACGGGATGCCGAAGCGGACGCCTTCCTCCTCGGAAAAGCCGATGACCTCGACATCGAACGGCAACCGGCGTGCCTGGAGCGATTCGACCAGCGCGACCCCCATCACGACGCCCAGCACGCCGTCGAACGCGCCCGCGTGCGGCACCGTGTCGAGGTGCGAGCCGATGTACAGCCGTCGCGCCGCGTCCGGGGCGCCCGCATGCACGCCGCGAATATTGCCGGCGGCGTCCACGCGTACGCGCATGCCGGCATCCGTCATCCATCGCGACACCTCCGCGTGGACGGTGCGCATGCTCGGGGAGAGAAACGTGCGCGTCGTGTAGCCGGGCTCGTCCGAGCAGGTCGCCAGGAACCGGCAGCGGCTGACGACCTGGCGCGCGATCGCCTCGTACATCAGGTGCCCCGGTACGTCGTGTACCCGTAAGGGGAGATCAGCAGCGGGATGTGATAGCCGGCGTTCGAATCGGCGATGCCGACGCGGATGACGACGTGATCGAGGAACGGCGGATCGCTCAGCGCGACGCCTGCCCGGCGGAAGTAGTCGCCGACGTGAAAGGTCAGCTCGTAGGTGCCGCGCTCGAGCGGGTCGCCCATCAGCAGCGGCGCGTCCGTGCGGCCCTGCGCGTTCGTCGTGGCCGCCGCCACGCGCGTCGAGTCGTTGCCTCGAAGGAGGCGGACCTCGACGAGCACGCCGGCCGCGGGCAGGCCGCGCGACGTATCGAGGACGTGTGTCGAGAGGTGGGCCATTAGTGGATTCCGGACAATTTGCCGGGTCCGAAAGGACCCGGCCTACACTACCTACCGAGTCAACGTCAGGCCGAGCACGCCGAACGGCGCGGCTGGCTCGACGTAGACGCCCCACTCCTCGCCGCGCTCCTGGATGACGTCCCACGTGCGGTTGCTCGCTTCGAACCGCAGCTCGCTGATCTCGGGGATGTCGGCGAAGATCTTCGTGCCCATCTGGTGGATGATCTGCTGGATGCTCCCCGATTCGAACGACTTGAAGACCTCCATGACGATGGCCCGCACGTTCGCCGTGATCGTGCCGTCGCTGAACGCCGCGTCGAGGCCCACGTACGACCATTCGAGATCGAGCCACATGTGCAGCACGCGGCTCGGACGGTCGGCCAGCGTCGTGTGCTGATCGCGCACGAACCCCTGGAACGCGCTTCCCCGCAGCCGCAGCAGCTTGAAGCCGCGGATGCCGGACACGGCGTCGACTACACCCTCCCGCGTCATCTCGATGCGCGCGAACGCCTGGTCAGGTCCCGAGGGAATGTACGCCACGCCGCCGTCGAGCCCGGTGAAGGGAAGCTGGAGCGCCGTCATCTGCAGCCCTTCGACCTGCGGATACGTCTCGAGAAACGTCCGCCCGATGAACCGGCAGTAGTTCTCGAGGCCGAACTCGGTGAACGAGAACGTCTCGCGATGGATGAAGTTCTTCATCGAGTCGGTCGCGATGAGCCCGGTGTTGTCGCCGCGCAGGTACGTGGGCCAGAACGCGCCGCCCCAGGTGAGCAGCTTCACGTCGGCACCGAAAACCGGGCTGCGGCCAGCCGGGACGCGGCCGTCGCGAATCAGCCGGTACACCTGGACGTCGGCCTTGCCGTAGTAATGATCCTTCGGTCCGCTCGCGAGTCGTTCCACGTCTCAACCCCCTGTCAGCTCTTCCAGGCGGAATCTCGCAATCTTGTACACCTGCCGCAGCGCCTCCGCGAATTCCTCGTTGCGCGTGCGCCTGCCGCGCGCCTCGAGCGCCGCCAGGACATCGTCCGTGGTGCTGCCCTTCACCGCGAAGAGAAACGGAAAGCCGAAACGCGCGCAGTAGTCCGTGTTCAAGCGTAGCAGCCGGTCGAATTCGCCGGGCGTCAGTCGATCCAGCCCCGCGCCTCGCTGCTCGCCCGTTGACGCGTCGCCGATGCGCGCGCGGGTGCCAAGGTCCGGGTGCGCCCGCAGCAGGGCCAGCTGCTCGCCCTCGGTCGCTTCGGCGACCGCGTGTGTCATCGCGGCATGAAGCTCGTCGAGCGATCCAAACGGACGCCGGTCCCACGCGCGCTCGGCAACCCAGGGAGAATCCTCGAAGATCCACCCGAGCGTCCTGACAAACGCCGCTCGATCGTACGCGCTCAACTCCGCGAGCGTCATGCCTCGTGCACGACCGACCCTTCGACGCGGACCTCGCGCACACTCTCGGCGCCCCCGAGCGTGAAGAGCGCCGTCAGCACGTCTTCCGGCCGGGACGCGTGCCGCATGACCGTGTCGAGGACGCTGCCGGCCGGCGGCCTCAGATGGACGAAGTCCGCGGCCTTTCCCGGACAGAAGCTTCCGGTCTCGTGCGCAAGCCCGAGGACCTCGGCGCCCGCAAGCGTCGAGAGGTACAACATGCGCGCGGCGTCGAGCACGAGACCATCGGGCGCGACCCGCTGCATCAGGTGCGCCTGGAGCCCTTCCTTCATCATCCCGAGGCCGGTGCCGCCGCCGACGTCGGTCCCGAGCGCCACGCGAACGCCGGCGTCCACGTGGCGGCGCAGCGGGAAGATGCCGCTGCCGAGCGCCGCGTTGCTCGTCGGACAGTGCGCGATCGACGTCCGGGTCGCCGCGAGCCGTTCCAGCTCCGCGTCGGTCGCGTGGACGTTGTGCGCCAGGACGGCATGCGCGCCGGTGAGCCCGAAACGGTCGTACACGGCCGTGTAGTCGCGCGCCCACGGAAAGGTCTCCGCGACCTTCCGAACCTCGGCGCGGTCCTCGTTGAGGTGCGACTGAACGCGCACGCCGCCATGCTCGCCGAGGAGCGTCTGGCACATCTCGAGCATGGCATCGGAGGTCGAGAGCGCGAAGCGTGGCGTCACCGCGTAGAGCATCCTGCCGCACCGATGAAACCGGCGTATCAGGTCCGAGCTGTCACGATAGGCGTCCTCGACCGTCTGTCGCAGCGGTGGAGGGACGAATCGGTCGGAGACGACGAGGCCGCTGATGATGCGCAGCCCGGCGACGGCGGCCGCATCGAACAGCGACGCCGTCGCCGCCGCGAAGTGCGCGCCGAACACCAGCGCGGTGGTCGTTCCGTGCTCCGCAAGCGCAGCGACGAACCGCACCGCCGTGTCGGTCGCGTAGTCCACGTCCGCCATGCGCGCCTCTTCGGGCAGCGCGGCCTGCTCGAGCCAGTCGAGCAGCGACAGGCCGAGCCGGCCGACGATGCGCAGCTGCGGGTAGTGGACGTGTGCGTCGACGAACCCGGGCACCACCACCCCGCCGCGCCAGTCGACGACGGTGGCCTCCGCATCCGCGCGCCGCACCTCGTCAAAGCTCCCGGAGGTGACGACGCGGCCGTCCCTGACCAGCAATCCGCCATCGTCGTGCGCACGGAGTGCGCTGGCATCGTGAAACGGGTTGGCGATCGTGTGAAAGAGGGTGGCTCGAAAGAGCTGCGCGCCGCTCATCGCAGCGCCGCGCGCTCGGCGCGCACCTGTCCGCCGAAGCGTTGAGCGCGAAGGCGGACGCGGCGCACGGCGAAGAAGATCCGTTCGGGCGTTGCGGGGCTGTCGAAGGTGACGACGTCGCCGGCGCCGAAGGCGGCGACCGCGTCGCGCAGCGCCTCTCGAACGGAGATGGCGAGCATCAGCGGTGGCTCGCCGACGGCCTTGCTGCCGAACACGACCGACGACTGCCGCGCGTCCTGGAGAAAGCTGACACGAAAGTCCTCGGGCATCTCGGACCATGACGGCAGCTTGTAGGTGGACGCGCCGGCGGTCGCGAGGCGGCCCTGGTCGTCCCACAGGAGCTCCTCCAGCGTCAGCCAGCCCATCCCCTGCACGAAGCCGCCTTCGACCTGGCCGCGATCGATGACCGGAGAGATCGAATCGCCGACGTCCTGCAGGATGTCCACGCGCCGCACGCGGTAGGCGCCGGTGAAGCGCTCGACCTCCACCTCCGACACCGCGGCGCCGAACGCGAAATAGTGAAACGGCTCGCCGTGGCCGGTCGCGCGATCGAAATGGATATCCGGTGTCCGGTAATACCCCTGCGCGAACAGCGGGACGCGCTGAACATAGGCCGCTTCGCAGAGCGCCTCGAACGTCACCGGTCCGTCGAGGCTCACCGCGACGCGGTCGAGGCGGGCCTTCAGCTGCAGGCACGCATCGGCGACCGCCGCGCCATTGAGGTCCGTCCCCGCGGAGGCCGCGGTCGCCGACGTGTTGGGCACCTTGTCGGTGCGCGTCGGCATGAGGCGGATTCGCTCGCCTTCGACGCCGAGCGTGTCCGCGGCAATCTGGCGGATCTTGGTGAACAGCCCCTGCCCCATCTCCGTCCCGCCGTGATTCACCTGCACGGTGCCGTCGCGATAGATCAGGACGAGCGCGCCCCCCTGGTTGTAGAACGTCGCGGTGAACGAGATGCCGAATTTCGCCGGCGTGATGGCGAGCCCGCGTTTCGTCTCGTCGTGCTGCGCGTTGAAGGCGGCGACCTCCGCGCGGCGGGCGTCGAAATCGCTCGACGCTTTCAGCTCGCGCCAGATCCGATCGATTCGCGACGCATCGGCGACCGCCTGTCCGTAATGCGTGGTGTGCCCGTCGCGGTAGAAATTCCGCTCGCGGATGGCGTCGGCACCGATCGACAGCCGCTGCGCGGCTTGCGAGAGGATGTCCTCGATTGCCACCATCGCCTGAGGCCCCCCGAAGCCGCGGAAGGCCGTCTGCGACGTCTTGTGCGTGCGGCAGACGCGGCCGATCGCCTCGAGGTTCGGCACGTAGTACGCGTTGTCGCAGTGAAACAGCGAGCGCCACATGATCGGCTCCGACAGGTCGAGGCTCCAGCCTCCGTCGGAGAAGAACGCGAGCTTCAGCGCCTCGATCTGCCCCGTCGACGAAAAGCCCGCCGAGTAGCGCACGAGGTACGGATGGCGCTTCCCCGTGACCGCCATGTCGAGCTCGCGCGTCAATCGGACGCGCACGGGCCGGCCCGTCTTCCACGCGCCGAGCGCCGCGATGGCGGCCCACGTGTTCGCCTGCACCTCCTTGCCGCCGAACGCGCCGCCCATGCGCAGGCATTCGACGGTCACCTGGTTGCGCTGCAGGCCGAGCACGCGCGCGATGATCTCCTGCGTTTCCGACGGATGCTGCGTGGACGACTGCGCCACGACGCCGCCCGTCTCGTCGATCCAGGCGATGGCCGCCTGCGTTTCCAGGTAGAAGTGCTCCTGCCCGCCAATCGACAGCTCGCCGTCGATGCGCAGGGCGCTGTCGATCGCCGAGACGTCGCCGCGCGACAGCCGGAACGAGTCGGTCAGGTAGCTCCCGGCATCGATCGCCTGCTGGATGGTCAGAACGGCTGACAGCGGCTCGTAATCCACGCGGACGCGCGCGGCGCCGCGTTGTGCCGCGTCGAGCGTCTCGCCGAGCACCCACGCGACAGGCTGCCGGTGAAACATCACCTCGGCCGGAAACAGCGGCTCGTCGTGGCGCGACGGTCCCGTGTCGCCTTCACCCGGTACGTCCGCCGCCGTGAGCGTCGTCAGCACGCCGGGCTCCTCGAGCGCTGGCGCGGCATCCAGGCTGGTCACGCGCGCGTGGGCGTGCGGCGCGGTCACCGGCCACGCGTGCAGCAGGTTGGGAACGCGGCCGAGCAGATCGTCGGTGTACAGCGCGCCGCCCGTCACGTGGCCGCGGGCGCTTTCGTGCGGAAGCGGCTTACCGGCGATCGTCATGGCGCGATTCCCACCAGAACTTCTCGACCAGGCTCTTCGACACCTCGCGGCGGTACTCCTTCGACCCGCGGTGGTCGCTCATCGGCGTCAGCACGCGATCCAGCACCTGCTGCACCCGCTCGACTGCGGCCTCGTTCCACGGCTGGCCGGTGACGGCCTGCTCCGCCTCGGCGACCAGCAGCGGCGAGGCGGCGACGCCGCCGAACGCGAACCGCGCGCGGCGCACGCGGCCAGAACGGTCGCGATCGATGGCCATCGCCGCGGCGACCGTGCTGATGTCGTCCAGGCGCCGCTTGGCGACCTTGTAGAACCGCACGAACTCGGGCAGCGGCTTCGGGATTTCGATCGTCGCGAGGATCTCGCCGCGCTGGAGCACCGTGCGCCGGTATCCCGTGAAGAAGGTCGCGAGGGGCTGCGTCCGGAGGCCGCTGGCGCCCGCGATGTGAACCGAGGCATCGAGCGCGAGGAGCAGCGGCGCCGCGTCGCCGATCGGCGACGCGGTCGCCAGGTTGCCGCCGAGCGTTGCGCGGTTGCGAATGGGTGGCGACGCAAAGAGATCGAGCCACTCGTGCACGACGCGCGGCGCGTCGCGCCAGCGCGCGCCGATGTCGCTCAGCGGCAGGCCGGCGCCGATTCGAACGCTCGTCTCGCTCTCCGAGCACTCGCGAAGCTCCGGCACGGCCTCGACGCTGACCAGGTGCGGCCAGCGTTTCAATTTCAGGTTCGATTCGACGCCGAGGTCGGTGCAGCCGGCAATCACGGTCGCCCCCGGATCGGCCCGCAGCGCCGCCGTGCATTCCGCGAGCGTCGCGGGGCGTGAGAAGCCGTCCGTGGCAACCCGTTCGAGCCGCAGCGCCGGATGGTCGAGCCGATCGCGGAACGGACCGCGAGGCGCGTCGGTAATCGCGTACGCCGCATCGCGAATCGGCCTGTAGCCGGTGC
>DASQAX010000341.1:0-5455 GCA_035635535.1 Vicinamibacterales bacterium
GCTGGCCTCGACAACTGCCCGCGTTCCGCTGCATCGAGCAGGCGTTCGTCGGGGATGCTGTTCCACAGGAAGAACGACAGCCGCGAGGCGAGCTCGAGATCGGTCAGGCGATACGCGTCTCGCTGGGCCGGCCTCGCCGAAGCTCCCGGCCCGGCCTGGAGCGAAGGCGGGGCCTGCCCCGCCGAAGCTCCTCGCTCGGTGCGGAGCGAAGGCGGGTCGCGGTGCACGCGCAGCAGGAAATCCGGATCGACGAGCACGCGCTCGAGCGCGAGCTGGATGCCCGCGTCGAAACTGCCTCCCTCGCGCCGGCCGTCGGCGAAGAACGGCAGCAGCGTCTGCACGTCTGCCGGCGAGGCCGGGCGACGGTACGCCAGGCGCGCGACCCGCGTGAGAATCCTCGCCGCGCAGTCGCGCTCGTCCGCCGTCCGCCGAGGCTCGCACACGAAGATCGCGCGGCGGCTCGGCGTGTCCTTCGCGGCGCCCGCGGCCGAGTACGGCCCGGCGATCGAGAGGGCGCCGACGCTGGCGTACCCCATGTAGATCTGATCGTTGGTCAGCACTCTCCCGCGCTGCAGCGGCTGCGGAATCCCTTCGGGCTCCCACATCTGCCGGACGAACGAGACGCCGACCAGGCGCGGCCCGGCCTTGACGGGGAGGCGCACCTCCAGCCCGGCATCCGCGCCGAACTGCATGTACTTTTCCCACTCGTCGTCGCCCGCAAATCCCGGTTCGCCGTCGCCGGCATAGCTCGCCGCCGCAGGCCTCCCCTTCGCGCCGCCGCCGACGGTGAAGCGCTTGACGAGCACGCCATCGACGCGGACGTCGAGCTGCTGCGGCCAGCCCATGCCCATCACGTAGTCCTGGTACTGCCGCCGCAGGCGCACCTTGATCAGGTACTCGCCGTCGACCGGAAAGTCGTAGCGAACGGCCATGCCGCCGCGCGATCCGAACGGCAGGTCTTCGCTCTGCAGATCTTCCTGGACGACGTGCAGCGGGATCTCGAATCGCTCGACGGCCGGCACCGCGGGCGGCAGGCCGACGGCGAGGCGCGTCACCTGGCGGCCGACGGAGAGATAGCGTTCGAGGTGCGCGGTCGAGATCGACAGGACGTCCGCGAAGTTGTCGAAGCTGCCGTCCGCCGTCTCGTCGCCCGGCAATTCCGGCGTCACGTCGATGTCGAGCGCGAACAGATCGCGGATGGCGTTGTTGTACTCGACGCGGTTGAGCCGATGGACCGCGCCGATCCGGCCGGGATTCGGGTTCGCGTCCCACGCGCGATCAATCGCGGCTTCGAGCGAGGTGGCCATCGCGTGATAGGTGGCCGCGTCGGGCCGCGGCATCCCCGCCGGCGGCATCGACCGGGCGCGCAGCTTCGAGATGACACGCTCCCAGAGCTCGGCGGACGCCGCGGGGTTGGCCGCATCGATCCCTTCGAGGACGACGCCGGCGGTAGCAAGCCGCTGGCTGTGACACGTGATGCAGTACCTGTCGAGGACCGGCTTGATGTCAGTGGGTGAGGAACTTACTGGAACAGGCGAGGTTTGGAGCGCAGGCGCATGCGTCTGGACGTTCGACCACGCAACGGCCATCCAGCCACAGGTGACGAGCGCGAAGACCGTGGGGCGACCCTTCATGGCAGTGCGCGCGTGCGTGCCCGAGGCTGGATTGTGCCCGATACGTTGGCCGGAAGTAAATGGCCAGCGATCGCGATTCGACGCGGAAACCGCAATGATCTCTCAGCGAGCGGCCTACGGCGGCGTCGTCGCGGTCGCAGCGACCAGCTTCTGTCCGTTTGGCAGGGCGACCGTCAGGAGCCGGCCGATCGGCTGGCCATTCTTG
Source organism: Vicinamibacterales bacterium (assembly GCA_035635535.1). Classification (GTDB taxonomy): domain Bacteria; phylum Acidobacteriota; class Vicinamibacteria; order Vicinamibacterales; family UBA2999; genus Gp6-AA40. The sequence goes on from DASQAX010000341.1 coordinate 1,840, forward strand.
ACGGGCTCGAGCGTCACGGTGACCTCGTCTCCGGCCTTGAACGATGTCCGCGACCACCCGCGCTGCGTCATCGCTGTCGGGTTCTGCGTTTCCACGGCCCAGTTCCGCACGGTGCCGGAATCGTCCTTCGCGTCGAACTGCAGAAAACAGTGCGGGTTGCTCCAGATCCACTCGGTCACGGTTCCCTTCACCGTGACCTCCTTGCCGGTGTCGAGGGCCGCCGCGCCGTGATGGGCGAGCAGCGGAACGGAAACCAGCAGGACGCCTGCCGCGATCACGACGCCGGAGAACATTCTTCGCACGGCAAATCCTCCTTGCCCGCAGACGCCTCGAGGCGGGCGTTTCAATCGGCGCTTATCGAGACTTCGCCTGACTGGCAATCACGCGCCTGTACGCGGCCGCTTCGGATGCGGACGGAATCATTTCCATCAGGTCCGCGCCGTTCGGCATCAGCCTGATCGGAAGCTTGTCGAGTGCTGTCCACGACTTCGTATACACCAAAGGGTCGTCCAGCGTGACGGTCAGCTCCATTGTCCCCTGATTGACGCGATGATATCGCTCCTCGACGCGGAGACTCGTGCTGTGCGGGTTGCCCGCATTGTCGAGCCACGTCCGGTCGTCCGTCCCGACGGACTGGACGACCAATGTAGAGTCGTCCTTCCAGCGACCCACCGAATAGCCGTACCACCGCGGGTCGGGATTGGTTGGCAGCGCCCGGCCGTCGGTCCAGATGACGCGCCACCGCTTCTCGAACATGTACAGGATCAGCACCTGGTTCGGCGTCTGCACGATCTGGAACGGCCGCAGTTCATACATCACGATCCGAGGAAAGCCCGTCGGATCGCCCATCGTCGACAACGGATCGTTGTCGTCCGTGACTGATACGATCCGGGTTCCGTTGCCGGGCTTGTTGGCCCGGGCCATTTCCTCGCCGCGCGGGGTGAAGGGAGAGGCGACGTGCCCCGTTGGCTGGATACCACCATTGCCGGCGTCCCACGTGCCCGACAGATCGCGGCGCGGAGCCGATGCCGACCCCCCTGCCGGCGGCCCGGTCAACCCTGCGTTGTTCCACGGCTTCATCTGGGCGCTCGTCAGAACCGACGCGAACGCCGCTACTGACGCCACGATCAACGTGAAGACAAGTTGTCGCATGGCGCAATCCTCCTGTCTACGCTCGACGTCCTGTCCGCTCATGAAGAACGGCGGTGAAATCGGGCAGACGATACTTCGAACGCACGGCGAACTTCAAACGCCGTGCGCGGGCGGGGCCAGAGTGCCATAATCCGCGTCGCGGGAGGAACGTCCTATGTGGCACACGGCTCGGGCGAAGCGCACGTATCTCGCATTATTCATCCTCGCACTCTCTGGCGTGGCCGGGTTCGTCACGCCGGGCCTCGTCAGCGCGCAGGCCGGCGGCGCGCGAACGGGTGCCGCGCCGCCGTTTCCAGCACCTCCGGCCAGTTCGCCTGCCGGCTCGCTCGCGTATTCGTGCGGCGTGCCGCCGATGCCGCTGGAACCCGGCGCCACGCCGCAGCAGGCCATCTTCCCACCCGGCCAGTATCCCGTGTCGCTCCCAGCGGCGTCGCTGCTCGGCGCGCGCAACGATCTGCCGAACTCCTATCAGCCGGGCGTCGACTTCGGCGAGCTGCCGGCCGGCCGCAAATGGGGATCGACGGCGAGCGTGACGACGGGACCCGACAACACCATCTGGGTGATCGATCGCTGCGGCAACTCCGGCGCCGGCGGCACGACATGCGGCGGCGCGAGCGCGACGGTCAATCCGATCTTCCAGTTCGACACCTCCGGCAAGCTGCTGAAGACGTTCGGCGCCGGGATGTTCGTGAGCCCGCACAAGCTGACCGTGGACGAGGCGGGCAACCTCTGGGTCGCCGACAACGGCAGCCACCAGATCTTCAAGATGGATCCGAACGGCCGCGTGCTGCTGACGCTTGGCAAGAAAGGCGTCGCCGGACCGGGCACCGACGAATTCGACGCGCCGACGGAAGTCGCGGTCGCCTCGAACGGCGACATCTTCGTGGCCGACGGACATACCGGCGGCGGGCTCGCCATCGGCAACGCGCGCGTCGTCAAGTTCGACCGGAACGGCAAGTTCCTCAAGACGTGGGGCAAGAAAGGGATGGGGCCGGGAGAGTTCGACGTGCCGCACACGATCGCGATCGATTCGCGCGGGCGCGTGTTCGTCGGCGATCGGCAGAACAACCGCATCCAGGTCTTCGATCAGGACGGCAAGTTCGTCGCCCAGTGGTTCCAGTTCGGCCGCCCGAGCGGGATGTACATCGACAGGAGGAGCGACACGCTGTACGTCGCCGACTCGGAATCGCGCGACGGCCGCACGAACACGGGACGCAACGCGCTCGCGCAGTCGGGCTACGGCTTCAACCCCGGCATCCGCCGCGGCATCCGCATCGGCAGCGCGCGCGACGGCGCCGTGCGGTCGTTCATTCCCGACCCGTGCCCCTACCCGTACGCGTCGGGGTCGAGCATGGCGGAAGGCGTGACCGTCGACTCGCAGGGGAACGTCTACGGCGCGGACTTCCTCATGGACGTCAGGAAGTTCGTGCCCACGCGCGGGCGGCAGACGAACTGAGGTTCTGTTACGGTTCGCCCGGCAGGGCGGGCGTGCTCCGTGGTGACTTGCGGGGGTTCTCCGCCTGTTCCAGCGCGTATGCGTAGGAGAGAAGCTTGTCTTCGGTGAAGTCGAGGCCGAGCAGCTCGGCTCCTATCGGAACGCCCAGGGGTGCCGTGGCGGTGGCTGCGGAGAATCCCGCCTGAAAGGTGACCGCCGGAAAGCCGGTGCCATTGGACAGCGGGCCGTTGCGCTCCACCTGGTCGGCGGCGGTCACCGGCACGACCAGGATTCTCTGGTGCGGGTAGAGGATCGCGTCGAGATTCAATTCCGCCATCTTGTTCGCCACCGCGAGGCGGAGCTTGTCGCGGTTCAGCATCCGGTTCTTGTATTCCGCACTGTTCATGCCGTCGGCAATGGCATATTCGGCTTCGAGCGTCTTCTGCACAGCGGAGGTCTTTGGCGCCAACAGCGCGCCGTAGCTCGTGATCGGCGAGTTGGGCGGAAGAGCGGCGAAGTATTTTTCCGTGACCGTCCTCGCCTCGTAGACGTCCGTGGCGATGACGGGAAGAAGCCGATCGTATTCGGGAAGCTCGAAGCGAACGACGGTGGCACCCTGGCTTTCCAACTTCGCGATGACGCCGTCCATCGCCTTGTTGACCTCGCGGTGGCGTTCCTCCTTTCCAAAGAGATTCGTCATCGCGCCAATGCGCGCACCCTTGAGCGCGTCCGCGTGCAACAGATGCGTGAAGCTCGCAGGCTGATGCCCCCGCGCGAAGGCGGTGATCGGATCGGCCGGGTCGTATCCGGCCATGACGTCGAGGATGAGCGCCGCATCGGTGACGGTGCGCGCGATGGGGCCGACCTCGTCCTGCGTCTGGCTGTTCGGGACGACACCGCTGCGGCTGACAAGCCCGCGCGTCGGGCGCACGCCGACGAGATTGTTGGCGGACGAGGGCGAGCGGATCGATTGGCCCGTATCGCTGCCCGTACCCGCGAGCGCGAGATTGGCCGCGACCGATGCGCCGG
>DASQAX010000342.1:0-5625 GCA_035635535.1 Vicinamibacterales bacterium
AGGATGTTGCCGAGCGGCCGCAGCAGCAGGCCGCGCGCGAGAAACGCGGCGGCGAGCCGCGGACCGATGCCGTCGAGGTATCCGCCAGCCGCCCGCGTGGTCTTGTCCGACACCAGCTCGATCGCTCCGACGCCGCCAATCACGCGCACGTCGCCGACGAGCGGACGCGCGGCGAGCGGCGCGAGCCCCGCGCGCAGGTGCGCCTCGAGGCGCCTCACGCGATCGAGCGTCCCCTCGCGTTCGAACAGATCGAGGCTCGCGAGCGCGACCGCGCAGGCCAGCGGGTTCGCGGTGAACGAGTGGCCGTGGAAGAAGGTGCGGCCGCGGTCGTCGCTGAGGAACGCCTCGTAGACCGCCTCGGTCGTGCAGGTGGCGCCGAGCGGGAGATACCCGGCGGTCAGCGCCTTCGAGAGGCAGATGATGTCGGGCGTGACGGCCGCGTGCTCGCACGCGAACATGCGCCCCGTGCGGCCGAAGCCGGTCAGCACTTCGTCCGCGATCATCAGGACGCCGAACCGATCGCAGAGGCGGCGGACGCCCGACAGGAATTCCGCCGGCCACACGATCATGCCGCCCGCGCCCTGCAGCATCGGCTCGACGATGACGGCGGCGGCGGTGCCGTCAAGCGCGGACAGCTTCTCTTCGAGATCGCCGAGACAGTCCACGCGGCAGGTCGCGCGCTCCAGTCCCAGCGGGCAGCGGTAGCAGTACGGCGCGTGCGCCCGGGTGACCGGGAAGAGGAGCGGCACGAACGCGCGCGTGAAGATCGAATCCTCGCTGACCGACATCGCGCCGACCGTGTCGCCGTGATACGCATGATGCAGCGTGACGAAGGCGGTCCGCTGTGGCTCCCCCTTGTTGATCCAGTACTGCGCGGCGAGCTTGACCGCCACCTCCACCGCCGTCGATCCGTTGTCCGAGTAGAAGACGCGCGTGATGCCGGCAGGGAGCAGCGCGACGAGCCGCTCCGCGAGATCGACGGCCGGCGGATGCGTGCAGCCCGCGAACATCACGTGCTCGAGCCGCGCCGCCTGCTGCGCGAGCGCGGCGTTCAGCGCCGGGTGCGAGTGGCCGTGGATGTTCACCCACCACGACGAGATGCCGTCGAGGATCCTGCGGCCGTCTTCCGTGTAGAGGTAGACGCCCTTGCCGCCGACGATCGGCAGCGGCGGCGGCGACGTCCGCACCTGCGTGTAGGGATGCCACACGAGCGCGCGATCGCGGTCGGCGAGCGTCGGCGGACCCGAAAGGGTCCGCCCTACCCTGGTCATCGCAGCGCCCCGACGAACAGGACGCCGCTGCGGTCGAAGGCCGTGCTCGCCCACCGCTCGAGCGCCTCCGGCGTCAGCGGATCGAAGCGCGGCATCTCCGCGATCACCTCCGCGGCGCCGTACTTCTCGATGGCCAGCCGGTTCTCGTCGTTCGGCTCGCCGACCATGACGATGCCGGCGACACGCAGCATGCGGCGCCGCAGCACCTCGATGGTCATCAGCGTGTGGTTGATGGTGCCGAGCGTCGAGCGCGCCGCGATCAGCACCGGCAGGTCGAGCGCGCAGATCAGGTCCGCCATCGTCTCGCGCTCGTTGATGGGGACGAGCACGCCCCCCGCTCCCTCGACGACCCAGCGCGCGCCGGCGTCGGCATCACCGTCGAGGTGCTCGAGGAGCGACCGCACGGTGATGCGCGTCCCCGCCAGGCGCGCCGCGAGGTGCGGCGACACCGGGTGCGGGAGCCGCACGCCGCGATCGTGGATCGCCGGCATCCCCGCCAGCCGCGCCACCTCCCGCGCGTCGTCGTCGTGCTCGATGCCCGTCTGCACGGGCTTCCAGTACGTGAGCGGCGCCTCGGCGCGATAGCGAACCATGAGCGCGGCGGAGACCACGGTCTTTCCAACGTTGGTATCGGTACCAGTAACGAATACGCCCCTGAACATGTCCGTGCAGGGGCAGGTCTACAGACCCGCCCCTACACCGGTCAGCGCCGACGTCAGCGAGGGCACGAACCGGTCGATCAGGTCGTCCGTGAGGTTGACGTTGACCGAGACGCGCAGCCGCGCGGTCCCCGGCGGCACGGTCGGCGGCCGGATGGCGCGCACGTCGAAGCCGCACGCCTGCAGCGCCTCCGCCACGGCGACCGCGGCGCCGTTGTCGCCGACGAAGATCGGGATGATGTGCGACGAGCCCGCGCCGGCCGGGACGCCGGCCGTCGCCAGCCGCGCGCGGAGCGTCTCCACCGCCGCGCGCAGCCGCGCGCGCCGCTCCGGCTCGCCTTCGACGATGTCGAGGCTGGCGTCGAGCGCCGAGGCGAGCGCGGGCGGCGGCGCCGTCGAGAAGATGAACGGCCGCGCGCGCTGGATGAGGTAGTCAATCGCCCACGCCGGGCCGGCCACGAAGGCGCCGGCGACGCCGAGCGCCTTCCCCGCCGCGTTGATGGACAGGAACACGCGGTCCGCGACGCCGCGCTCCTCGATCAGGCCCGTTCCGCGCCCGCCGTAGATGCCGACCGCGTGCGCTTCGTCCACGATCAGGTGCGCGCCGGTCGCGGCGCACGCCTCCGCGTACTGGACGAGCGGCGCCTCGTCTCCGTCCATGCTGAAGAGCGACTCGACGACGACGAAGCGTTCGCCGGGCTCACCCGGCCTGCCCCTCTCCAGCATCCGGCGCACCGTGACGACGTCGTTGTGCGCGACGATCTCGCGCCGGGCCGGCGAGAGCCGGATGCCGTCGATCAGGCTCGCATGGTTGCGTTCGTCCGAGACGATGACATCGTCTCCCTCCGCGAAGACCGTCATCACGGCGAGGTTCGCCAGGTAGCCGCTGGAGAAGTAGAGCGATCGTTCGGTCCCCTTGAAGCGGGCGAACCGCTCCTCGAGCGCGGTGAAGGCGTCGCGCTCGCCGCGCAGCAGGCGGGAGCCGGTGCTGCCGACGCCCTCGCGGCCCACCGCCGCCGTCATCGCGTCCTTGATGCGCGGGTGGCTGGCAAGCCCCAGGTAGTCGTTCGACGAGAGATCGACGCCGGAGGGAGACCGCAGCGCGCGCAGAAGACTGTGCTCTTCGAGACCGCGCAACCGCGCGCGAACGCGATCAGAGAGACTCATAGGCCGGCGCCTGCAGGTGCATCCCCAGCCGGTCGAACAGCGAGCGATCGACGTCCGGCGCCGGGTTCGGCGTCGTCAGCAGCCGATCGCCGAGGAACACCGAGTTGGCGCCGGCGATGAAGCAGAGCGCCTGCGCCTCGTCGGAGAGCGAGAGCCTGCCGGCGCTGAGGCGCACGCAGGACCGCGGCATCATGATGCGGGCGGTGGCGACGAGGCGCACGAGATCGAACGGATCTGCGGGCGGCCTGCCGCCGAGCGGCGTCCCCTCGACCGCGACGAGGAGATTGATCGGCACGCTCTCGGGGTGCGGGTCGAGCGCCGCCAGCTGCTGCAGCAGGCCGAGGCGCGCCTCGGTGCTCTCCCCCATGCCGATGATGCCTCCACAGCAGACGGTGATGCCCGCCGCGCGCACGCGCGCCAGCGTCGCGAGCCGATCGGCATAGGTGCGCGTCGTGATGATCTGCCCGTAGAAGTCCGGAGAGGTGTCGAGGTTGTGGTTGTAGGCGGTCAGGCCGGCGTCCGCGAGCGCGTCCGCCTGGTCCTGCTGGAGCATCCCGAGCGTGCAGCACGCCTCCATGCCGAGCGCGCGTACGCCGCGGACCATCTCGAGGACGCGGTCGAACAGCGCCCCACGCGGCACGTCGCGCCACGCGGCGCCCATGCAGAACCGCGTGGCCCCCTGCGCGCGCGCGGCGCGCGCCGCCGCGAGCGCCTCGTCCACGCCGACCAGTTCGGTCCGCGCGACGCCGGTCCGGTAGTGCGCCGACTGGGGACAATACGCGCAGTCCTCGGGGCAGCCCCCGCTCTTGATGTTGAGGAGGACCGAGCCCTGGACCTCGTTCGGCGAGTGGTGCTTGCGGTGAACGAGTTGCGCCTGGAACAGGAGATCGACGAACGGCGCGTGGTAGATGTCTTCGATTTCGGAAAGCGACCAGTCGTGCTTCACGGCGCGCCATTATATCCAGCGGAGGCAGCCCGGCCGGCCGACGGCTCAGCTTGCGCCGTGCATTCTTGCCTCTTATTCTGCAAGAGGCGCCGCCCCCTTCGGCGCCGGAACGATGAATGTGGCGCCCAAGCCTGCCGGTCTGCACGATTCCTCCGTTCTCTCCCACGCGGCTGCGCATATGGTGCAGCTGTTCGACGCGCCACGCTCGCTCGCGGACGCGGTCTCGCACTTCCTGATCGAAGGGCGCGCCCAGGGCGAGAACGTGCTGGTGATCGCGCGCGCGTCGCACTGGCAGCTGATTCGCGCGTACCTCGAGCGGCGCGCGTTTCCGGTGGACGACGGCGCGGACGGCCTGACCGTGATCGACGCGCGGAAGCTTCGCACGCGTATGATGCGGCGCGGACTCCTGGATCCCGGCCGGATGGAGGAGACGCTCGGCACCATGATGGCGGAGTTCGCCACGGGCCCGCGAGGCGTGCGTGTCTACGGCGAGATCGTCGAGCTGTTTGCGGAAGAAGGGAACTTCGAGCAGGCCTGTGCGCTCGAGGACTACTGGAACCACCTGCAGCGGCAGCACCGCTTCACGCTGCTGTGCGGCTATTCGGCCGCGCACTTCGCCGACCCGCGGAACTCTCAACACCTGCGCGACGTCTTCGGCCGCCACACGGCGGTGAAGTCGCAGTCGGCCGATTCGCTCGGCAGCTGGCTGGCGAGCCGCTAGGGCTGCTCCGGGACAGGCTCCTCCGGGACGCCGTCGGCCGCGCCGACACCCGCCAGCACCAGGTTGCGGACGTGCTGCGCCTGCTCATCGAGCTCGTCGGCGCGTCTCTGGTATCGTTCGGCCGATTTCAGCCCCTGGCGCCTGGCCCGGTCGGCCATGCGGCGCCGGACGGCCGCCTGCTCCTCGAGCGCGCGCAGCGCGCTCCAGAGCGCGTGCTCGACGGTCAGCGCCTGTTCCGTCGTCAGCGTCTCGCTCGTGTAGGCGTGACCGACGCGACACCTGAAACGCAGGAGCTCTCCGTCTTTCAGTTCCCAGAGCACGCCGCCGCAATCGGGGCACGAATACGGGGATGGCTCGCCGGGATGCAGCCGCTCGTCGCGATGCAGCGTCAGCTCGCGCAGTTCCTCGTTCACGACCTTGTCGTCACCGTTGGCCATGACGGTTGCACTCCTTGGCGTCATCGCGATCTGCTGGAGCAGCGTGCCGATCTGCGCCGCGGGGACGCTGTAGTCGACGGACACGTGGTTCAAGGCGCTCTGCGGCATCGAGGGCCACTCGGTGTCGCGCGGGTCCTGGACGATCGCGATGCCTCCCTCGCGCTTGATTTCCCGCAGGCCGACCGTCCCGTCGTCGAGCATGCCACTGAGGACGACGCCGATGGCACGCGGGCCGTACGCGATGGCCGCGCTGCGGAACAACGGGTCGATCGCCGGCCGGTTACCGTGCTCGCGCGCGCCGCGCGAGACGACCAGGCGACCCGCGTTGACCGTGAGGTGAAATCCGCCCGGGGCGACGTAGATGTGGCCGGGTTCGACGGGCTCGCCGTCGACCGCCTGCGATGCCGGCAGGTTCCCCGCCCGC
>DASQAX010000343.1:0-2758 GCA_035635535.1 Vicinamibacterales bacterium
TCATCCTGCTCGGGACCGTCAGCAGCTTCAACCTGCCCGCCGAGCCGGTGTTCATCATCCTCGGGATCGACGCGCTGATGGACATGGCGCGCACCGCGACCAACGTGCTGGGCAACTGCCTGGCGACCGTGGTGATAGCGCGGTGGGAGGGAGAGATGGCCGCGGATGCGGCCGCGGTTCAGTGAATGCAGCCGGATCGGAATGCTGAGGGCCGATGCGGGGGCGTCATTCCTGACGCCTGGCGATCCACACCTTGCGGCATTCGAGGCAGGCGTACCACGCACGCCGCAGGCTGCAGTAGTCGAAGCTCGTGACACCCTGATGGTGGCAGTACGGGCAGGAGGTCGTCGGCCACTCGCCCAACGTGTTGGTGTGGCACCGTTCGGCGCGCTCGATCAGGTGCTGCACCTTGGATCGCTGCGTCTCGGCCCGCTCGAGCAGCACGCCGCTGCGCGTACGAAGACGGGCGCTGTGCGCGCGCAGGCGCATCCGCATCAGGCGCCCGAGCCGCGCGTACAGCAGGTTCGGCGCGAACGGCTTCAGCAGCACGCCGTCGCATCCGGCCAGGATGACGTCAGGCGCGTGTTGCGCCTCGCTCGTGGTCACCAGCACCAGCGCGGGTCTCTCGAGCGACTTCGCGGCGCGACAGATCTCCGCGCCGTTGCCGCCGCCGAGCCGTGTGTCCACGATCACCAGGTCGGGCTGGTGGAATCGCAACGCCTGAAGCGCGCCGTCGACGTCGGTGGCGGTCGCGAGCCGGTACATTGAACGAAGCGCGCTGGCGTGATGGCCGTCGATCAGGTCGGGGTCGGCAATCAGCACGCACGGGTCGGCGAGGACCGTGGCGGCACGTCGTGTGACGTCGGGTGCGGCGCCCGTTGGCTCCATGTCGCTATTCCAGCCGCTTCGCGATCCAGACCTTCCTGCAGGCGAGACAGGCGTACCAGGAGCGCCGATGGCTGCAGAACTCGAAGCTGGTGACGCCGCCGTGATTGCAGTACGGGCAGTACGTGTTCGGCCACGCCCGGTTCGTGCCCGTCAGCAGCAACTCCGAGCGGTCCACGAGATGGGTCCCCTTCAGCGTCTCGTGCCGCGACCTGGCGCGCAACATCTCGGAGCGCGCGCGAAGCAGGCGCCCGATGCGCCCGAACAGCAGGTTGGGCGCGAATGGCTTCAGCAGCACGCCGTCGCACCCGGCCACCAGCGCGTCGGGCACGCGTTCGGCCTGCGTCGTCATGACGAGCACGGACGGAGGAACCGCGAGCGCCTTGGCCTCGCGGCAGATGTCCACGCCGTCGGCGCCCTGCAGGTCGAGATCCGTCACGACCATGGAAGGTACATGACGGTGCAGATACTGCCTGGCGACGTCGATCGAGGAGGTGGTCGCCACGCGATAGCTGCCGCGCAGAAACGCCGTGTATGCCGCAGCCTCCGGCGAGGCGTCAACGAGCAGCAGATCGGCAGGCGGCGACGGTGAGACGGCGGCGGCGGCGACAGGCAAAGCAATCGGGGTCACAGCCATGATGAATGAGTCCTGAAATGTGCCTGCATTTTAACCCCCCGCCCCGCAGGATTTCGAGAAGGAAACGTGGAGACGCGCCGCCGGCTAACTCAACAATTTGCGGCGGCTGTTCAGCTTGACGACGTGGGCTTCCTCCTTCAGAGCCTTGTGTTGGGCGTTCAGGCTGGCGTCCGGATCACCGGGCGGCTGATGAGTAGCCATGTCGTACGGACAAGCAATCAACGGTCCGCGCGCTCTTCCATATTGCCAGGCGCGGCGGCGCAAGACTCCGCACCAGCCGCAGGAGTGTCATGACCCTGACATAGCGCCGCGCACGGCGACGGTTCCAGGCGAAGCCGTATTGTACGCGGACGGACGAGGGCAATTGACCTGCGGCGAGCAGCGACACCATGGAGGCAAACAGGCGATTACGGAGCCCGCTCCCGAACGGCGAGACCAGCGCTGCCGTAAGCGCCTCGGCCTGCGGACCGACGACGATCTCGCCCGACGCGAGGCGCCGCTCGATGTACTCCCGGAGCGCCGCCCACGATCGCGGCACGTCGCCGGCGCGCGCGCCGAGCTCGACAGCCACGTCGGCGCTGTCGGCGCAGTAGCGATCGCGGTCCCGCGGCGCAAGCGGCTCCACCAGTTGTTCGTATGCCAGCACGATGGACTCGGCGAGCGTCGCGTGGACCCAGATCAGCAGTGCCGAATCCTCGGCTGAATACGGCGTGCCGGAGGGGAACGCGCCGGCCGCCGACGGGAGCGTTCCGTGCACGCGCCGGTGAATCGCGCGGATGCCGTCGAGCACGCGCTCGCGTTCGGCGTGCGTCCCGAACGTGATCGCGAGCATCGCGCCGATCGTCTGATGGAGGCGCGCGAACGCGGCGGCCCCGCTGCCGCGGAACGTGCTGTGCTCGGCGACGCCCGCAGCGATCAGCGGGTGCGCGAGCTGCAGCAGCAGCGCCCGAAGCCAGGCCAGGACCATGAGCCGCTCGGCGTTGATGCGCCGCGAGACGTTGGCGGCGGCCATCATGTCAGTGGCGCGTCGCCGGCGCCGCCTCGTGGCGCGGAGCCTCCTGCATCAGGAGGATGATGCCCCTGCCGTGCTCGGCGGACCCGATGCCGACGCACTGCACGCGCAGGCGGATCTGCCGGCCGCGGCGGTTCATCGCGTTGATTTCGGCCTCGAAGCGCTGGTCGCCCTGCCGCGTCAACCCGGCAATCGGCTGTTTGAGCTGCTCGACGGGCAAGCCG
>DASQAX010000344.1:0-6230 GCA_035635535.1 Vicinamibacterales bacterium
CCGACGCCGAAGTCGTCCACGCCGGGGTTGTTGCTGATGATCGTCAGGTTGCGCGTGCCGCGCGCGTGCAGCGCCCTGATGAGGTTCTCCGGCAGCCCGCAGAGGCCGAAGCCGCCGCACATCACCGAGGCGCCGTCGTGAACGAGCGCGATCGCTTCGTCGGCGCTCCTCAACACCTTGTTCATGTCAGTGATTATCCTTCATCAACTCCGCGCGCCACTTCGCCGCAGCCGAGAAGATCGCCTCGACGGCCTCGCCGCGCCGCACGTCGCCGCGCAACTGCGTGAGGCGCTGGATCAGGCAGTCGAGGGCGCTCTCGATGGCGTCGGCGTTGGTGAGGCAGATGTCGCGCCAGACGTCCGCGGGGCTCGACGCCAGCCGCGTGGTATCCACCAGGCCGCGCCCGGCCATCCGCAGTCCTTCGCCATGTGTCGCGCTCCCGACGGCGTCCATCAGGGCGCTGGCCGCAAGCTGCGGCAGGTGACTCACGAACGCCATGACGCGGTCGTGTTCGTCCGCTGGAATGATCAGCGGTTTCGCTCCGAGACCGGCAACGAATCGCGACAGCCGCTCCACGGCGTCGCTGTTCGTGTTGTCATCGGGTGTGAAGATCCACGGGCGGCCGGCGAACAGATCGGGCCGCGCGAACGCGAAACCGCCGCGCTCGCCGCCGCCGAGCGGGTGCCCGCCGACGAAGGTCACGCCGGGTGCCAGCGCGCGTGCCGCGTTCACGATCTCGCGCTTGGTGCCGCCGACGTCGGTGATGGTGATGGGATGCTCTGCCGGGTGGGGAAGGACCCGGCCTCCACGGCCGATTTGCTCGAGAAGCTCGATGTTCTGGCGAACCGGCGCGGCGAGAACGATCAGCGAGACATCCGGTGATGCCTCGATCGTCTCGAAGCCGCGCTCGATGGCGCCCCCGCCGAGCGCGTGTGCCAGTACCGGCTCGGAGTCGACGCCGAATACGCGCGACTCCGGCCACCGCTCACGGACGGCTAAGGCAATGGAGCCTCCAATCAGGCCAAGGCCGACGATGGCGATGGATGGAAACGGGACTTCGGACGAGGTCATGTCATCGGGATTTGGGATTTGGGATTTTCTAACGAGCCCAGCCGCGGCGAGCCACGGGCTCGAGACAGATGCTGCGGCCAATCGCCGGCGCGATGATCCGCAGCTCCGCCATCAGCCGGTCGAACTGCGCCGGGAACATCGACTGCGCGCCATCGCTCAGCGCGCGATCCGGGTCGTTGTGGACCTCGATGATGAGGCCATCGCATCCCGCCGCGACCGCCGCGCGCGCCAGTTGCGCCACCATGTCCCGCCGACCGGCGCCGTGGCTCGGGTCGGCGACGATCGGCAGGTGACTCAGCTTCTTCACGACCGGAATCGCGGAGATGTCGAAGGTGTTGCGCGTCGCCGTCTCGAACGTGCGGATGCCGCGCTCGCACAGGATCACGTCGTTGTTACCGCCCGAGAGGATGTACTCGGCCGAGAGCAGCCATTCCTCGATGGTCGCGGAGATGCCGCGCTTGAGCAGCACCGGCTTGCGGGCGTGACCGAGCTCCCGCAGCAGCGTGTAGTTCTGCATGTTGCGCGCGCCCACCTGGAAGATGTCGCAGTACTTCGCGATCAACTCGATCTGGCTGATGTCCATCACCTCGGAGATGACCTTGAGGTTGTGCGCATCGGCCGCGCTGCGCAGCATGCGCAGCCCCTGCTCGCCGAGACCCTGGAAGGCGTACGGCGAGCTGCGCGGCTTGAACGCGCCGCCGCGCAGGATCTTCGCCCCCGCCCGCTTGACGGCCGCGGCAACGGCGTGCACCTGCTCATCCGTCTCCGCCGAGCAGGGGCCGGCCATGACGATCACCTCGTCGCCCCCTATTCGCACGTCGTCGACGGTGACGAGGGTGTCCTCGGGCTTGAAGGTGCGGCTCGCGCGCTTGTACGGCTCCGTGATGCGGAGCACCTCGTGGACGCCGTCGAGGATGCCGATCAGCTCGGGGTCGATCTTGTGGGCGCCGACGACGCCCAGCACGGTTCGCGTCACCCCCGACGAACGGTGAACGTCCATCCCCAGCTCGATGAGGCGCGAGATCACGGCATCGACCTGCGCCTCGGTGGCGCGCTCGTTCATTACGACGACCATGTCATTACTCTCCAATCGAAGGACCGAAGTCTTCAGGGTTGGAACCCGACTCGCGTTCGGCACGGCGCGCTTCGTCGATGATGCGTTCGAAGATCCGGACGACGGCTTCGCAGGTGAGCGGGCCGGCGAGGTCCTGCGCCGACTGCCGGACCTTCTCGAGCACCTTCTTCTCCCGATCCGGCTGATACACCGGCATGCCGAGCTCGCCCTTCAACTTGCCGATCTCGACCGCGCACGCGACGCGGACGTTCAGCAGGCGCACGAGCTGGTTGTCGATGCCGTCGATCCGATCCCGCAACTCGTCGATGCTCAGGACTTCAGCCAACGCACATACTCCTCTACGCGGGTGTTGAGATCGCGAGACGCACCCTCGCGGGCAATCACGTCAACGAGCGCGCTGCCCACGACGGCCGCATCGGCCCACTGCGCGACCTCGCGCACGTGATCGGGCCTCGAGATGCCGAACCCCAGCGCGACGGGCAGGTCGCTGACTCTCCGGATACGTTCCACCATCTCCCGGGCGCCCGCGGCCAGCGCGTCGCGCGCCCCGGTGACACCAAGGCGCGAGATCGCATACAGGAAGCCGCTGCCGAGCGCCGCGGCCCTGCGCAACCGGTCGTCGGTCGTCGTAGGACTGAGGAGCAGGATTGTATCAATCCCCCGCCCGGCGAGCATGGTCCGGAACTCGTCCGCCTCCTCGATCGGAAGGTCGAGGACGAGCACCCCGTCGACGCCGGCTTCGCGCGCACGGTCGGCGAACTGGTCGGCGCCGAGACGGAGAATCGGGTTCGCATAGCTGAAGATGACGATCGGCGCGGCGATGTCCGTGCGAAGCTCGCGTAACAAGTCCAGGACGCGCGAGAGCGTGGTGCCGGATGCGAGCGCACGCTCCGTCGCGCGCTGAATGACAGGGCCGTCCGCCAGCGGATCCGAAAACGGGACGCCGACCTCGAGCACGTCGGCGCCCGCGCGATCGAGCGCGCGCAGGATGCCGGCGGTGCGCTCCAGATCGGGATCCCCTGCCGCGATGTAGGTCACCAGTCCGGGTGCGCGCTTGTCGCGCAGGCGTGCGAACGTCGATTGGAGCCGCGTCATCGTTCATCTGCCGGGTCCGAAAGGACCCGGCCTCCACTATCGATGACGGTCTGTACGTCCTTGTCGCCGCGGCCCGAGAGGTTGACGAGCACGATCGAGCCCGACTGCAGCGTCGGCGTCAGCTGGATGGTGTAGGCAATGGCGTGCGACGATTCGAGCGCCGGCAGAATGCCTTCCAGGCGCGCGAGCGTCCTGAAGCCGTCGAGCGCTTCGGCGTCGGAGATGTGCGCGTACTCGGTGCGCCCGAGCTCGCGCAGCCACGCGTGTTCGGGTCCCACCGCCGCGTAATCCAACCCGGCCGAGATCGAATGCGTCAGCTCGATGTTCCCGGCGGCGTCCTGGAGGACGAACGTCCGCGTCCCCTGGAGCACGCCGGTGCTCCCGCCCGCAAACCGCGCCGCGTGGCGCCCCGGCGCGATCGTCTCGCCGCCGGCTTCGACGCCGATCAACCGCACGCCCGCGTCGTCGATGAACCCGTCGAAGATGCCGATGGCGTTGCTGCCGCCACCGACGCAGGCGACGACCACGTCCGGCAGGCGCCCCGCCTGCTCGAGGATCTGCGCGCGCGCTTCGCGTCCGATGACGGACTGGAATTCGCGGACCATCAGCGGATAGGGATGCGGACCGAGCGCGGAGCCGAGCAGGTAATAGGTATCGTCGACGTTGGCGACCCAGTCGCGCATCGCTTCGTTGATGGCGTCCTTGAGCGTGCGGCTGCCCGCCTCGACGCCGTGTACCGCTGCGCCGAGCAGCTGCATGCGCACGACGTTCAGCGCCTGGCGGCGCATGTCCTCGGTGCCCATGTAGACGCGGCACTCGAGACCGAGCAGGGCGCAGGCGGTGGCGGTCGCCACGCCGTGCTGTCCGGCGCCGGTCTCCGCCACGACGCGACGCTTCCCCATGCGCTTGGCCAGCAGCGCCTGGCCGAGCGCGTTGTTGATCTTGTGCGCGCCGGTATGGGTCAGGTCCTCGCGCTTGAGGAACACGCGCGAATTTGGCGGGTCCAAAAGGACCCGCCCTACCCTACCCGGCGCACTCGTAGGCCGGGTCCTTTCGGACCCGGCACTCGCGAGGTTGGGCGCCTCGTACAACGGCGTCGGGCGGCCGACGTAGTGCTTCAGCAGCCGATCGAGCTCGTCGCGGAACGCCTCGTCCTCGCGCGCGGCGTAGTAGCCCGCCGTGAGCTCCTCGATGGGCGCCACCAGCGTTTCGGGAACGAAGCGGCCGCCGTACGCGCCGAAGTAGCCGCGCGCGTCCGGATCGCGTCGCCCGAACACTGGCCGATCAACGGGTGCCGTCCTGGTCGCCTGCGTCACTGCAATCCCTCGAATGCCCCTCGGGCGTTGGCAATGAACTGCGCCACCTTGTCGAAATCCTTCACTCCAGGCGCCGACTCGACGCCCGAGGACACATCCACGCCGTAGGGCCGCACGGCGCGAATCGCGCTCGCGACGTTGTCGGGCGTCAGGCCGCCGGCCAGCACGACGCGCCGCTTCTGCGCGATGACGGCCGCCTGCGACCAGTCGATGGCCGCGCCGGTGCCGCCCCGGCGCACGGGATCGATGTTGTCGACGAGCAGCGCCGTGTCCGGCGACCACGCCTCCGATGCCTCGCCGATGTCGTTCACCGAGACCGCTCGAATCACCGGCCAGTCGAGCGCATCGGCGTACGCCGGCGGTTCGTCGCCGTGGAGCTGCACGGCGGTGAGCCGCGCGCGCTCCACGACCTGGCGGATGGCGTCGACCGGCTCGTTGACGAACACGCCGACGGTCATCACGTTCGACGGCAGCTCCGCGATGATCTCGGCCGCGCGCTCGACCGTGACGGCACGAGGGCTCCGCGGCCACAGGACGAAGCCGACGGCGGTGGCCCCGTGTTCCACCGCGTGCAGCGCGTCGGTGAGGCGCGTGATGCCGCAGACCTTGATGAACAGGGCGTCGGCGGTCATTTCTGGAGGACCTCCGCGCCCGTCAACTTCCGGATCGCCGCGGCCGGATCCGCGTCCGTCATGAAGCGCTCGCCGATCAGGAACGCGCGGTAGCCGCTGGCGGCCAGCCGGTCGAGCTCCTCGCGCGACTTCAGGCCGCTCTCGCTCACCCCAATCGCGTTGCGCGGGATGCACGCGGCGAGCCGGCCCGACGCTTCCACATCGACCTGGAGCGTCCGCAGGTTCCTGTTGTTGACGCCGATGACCCGCGCGCCGCTGTCGATGGCGCGCGCCAGCTCCGTTTCGTCGTGCACTTCGACCAGCGTCGCCAGCCCGAGCTCCCACGCGCGCGCCTGCAGTGCAACGAGGTCCCGCTGCTCGAGCGCGGCGACGATCAACAGCACCGCGTCGGCCCCGGCGGCACGCGCCTCGAACAGCTGGTACTCGTCCACGATGAAATCCTTGCGGAGCAGCGGCAGCGCGACCCGCGCGCGGACGGCGGCCAGATGCTCGAGCGAGCCGTCGAAGAAGGTCGGCTCCGTCAGCACCGAGATCGCCGCCGCGCCGCCCTGCTCGTACTGCGCCGCGAGTCGCACCGGGTCGTAGGCGGCCGCGAGCACCCCTTTCGACGGCGAGCGGCGCTTGCACTCGGCTATCACGTTGACGCGATCCGCGACGCCGAGCGCGTCCTCGAAGCGCGACCCGCGCGGCGACGCCGGGGCCGCGCGCCGTTCGAGCGCCGTCATCGGCTCGCGCGTCCGCCGCGTGTCGACGATACGCCGCGTCGCGGCCACGATCGTGCGCAGCAGGTCGGGTCCCTCGACTCCGCCCGCGAGCACCGCGCTCATACGACCGCCTCCGCGCGCGAACTGTCCACCATCTGCTGCAGCCGCTCCTGCGCCGCGCCCGAATCGATGGCTGCCGCCGCGGCGGCAATCCCCTCTTTGATCGTGTCCACCCGGCCGCCAGAGACGAACAGGGCGACGCCGGCGTTGAGCAGCACGACGTCGCGGCGTGGTCCCCGCGTGCCCGCGAGCACCTCGCGGATGATGGCCGCATTCT
>DASQAX010000345.1:0-15624 GCA_035635535.1 Vicinamibacterales bacterium
TTCTACTCCGTCCAGGGCGAATCGAGCTACGCCGGGCGGCCGTGTGTCTTCGTTCGCCTCACCGCCTGCGACCTGCGGTGCTCCTGGTGCGACACGCCGTACGCCTTCCACGAGGGAACGAAGCGCCCGCTCGACGAGGTGCTCGAGGAGCTGGACGCGTACACGTGTCCGCTCGTCGAGGTGACCGGCGGCGAGCCGCTGCTGCAGGAGGATGTATATCCGCTGATGGAGCGGCTGCTCGAACGCGGGCGGACGGTGCTCCTCGAGACCGGAGGCCATCGCAGTACGGCCCGCGTCCCCGACCGCGTCGTCACCATCCTCGACGTGAAGTGCCCCGGCAGCGGCGAGTCCGCGAAAAACGACTGGAGCAACCTCGACCGCCTTCGTCCGCAGGACGAGGTGAAGTTCGTCGTCAAGGATCGCGCGGACTACGAGTACGCCCGCGACGTCATCGCCCGGCACGGCCTCGCGGCGCGCGCCGCGGCGATCCACCTCTCGCCCGTGCACGGCGTCATGAACCCGCGGACGCTGTCGGAGTGGGTGCTCGCGGACAACCTGCCCGTGCGGGTCCAACTGCAGCTTCACAAGTACATCTGGGACCCGGCGACGCGTGGAGTCTAGCCCTTCGACGAGCTCAGGGGTACCCCGGGCATCGTCGAGGGGTAAGGCGGTCGTCCTGCTGAGCGGCGGCCTCGACTCGTATACTGCCGCCGCGATTGCGCGCCGGGACGGATTCGCGCTGTACGCGCTCACCGTGCAGTACGGGCAGCGCCATGCCCATGAGATACAGGCTGCGCGCGCGGTCGCGGGCGCGCTCGGCGTCGCGCGGCACGTCGAGCTCGACGTGAACCTGTCGGCTTTCGGAGGGTCCTCGCTGACGAGCGATCTCCCCGTTCCGAAAGATCGGCCCATCTCGACGACCGAGATTCCGTCTACCTATGTTCCCGCGAGGAATACGGTGTTTCTCGCGCTGGCGCTCGGATGGGCCGAAGCGATCGGCGCGACCGACATCTTCATCGGCGTCAACGCGCTCGACTATTCCGGCTACCCCGACTGCCGGCCCGAGTACATCGCCGCGTTCGAGCGCCTGGCCTCGCTGGCGACGGCGAAAGGTGTGCAAGGGAGTGCATTCCGCATCCATGCGCCTCTGCAGATGCTGACCAAGGCCGAGATCATCCGTACCGGGCTTGAGCTCGGCCTTGACTACGGCCTGACGCACAGCTGCTACGACCCGGATCCGCACGGGCGCCCGTGCGGACGCTGCGACAGTTGCACACTTCGTGCAGCGGGCTTCGCGCAGGCCGGTGTGGCAGACCCCATACTCAGCCGATAAGGTATTGGGAAAATGCGGTCTTTCTGGTCTCTCTCCCTGCAACGTCAGCTGGCCATCGCGATCGGCTTGCTGCTCGTACCCGTGGTCGCCGCGGCGATCTGGTCGGGCCTGAGCGCCTTCCGCGAGCGCGCGACCGAGCTCGGAGACCAGACACGCATCGTGGCGTACACGACCGCCGCGTACATCAATCGCGATCTCACGTATCTCGACGCCACGGGCGTCAGCCTGGCGGTGAACCCCGTCGTTCAGACGCTGAACCAGCCATCTTCGGAAGAGCTGTTCCGCAGGGTCACCGTCGGCCATCCCATGGTGGCCTGCATCGATCTCGTTCGCCGCTCCGGCGATCTCGTCGCGCGCGCGATGGCTTCGCCGCTCACCGCGATGAAGGACCCCGCAGGCGACTGGGCTGCAGAGGTGTTCCGCACCGGTCAACGGACCTTCTCGCCCCTCCACGTCACGCCGTCGGGCACCAAGTTCGTGGTCCTCGGCTTTCCCGTCCGGGACGATGCGCAGCAGCTGGTCGGAGCGGTCGGCGTGTTCGTCGACCTGAAGACGATCCAGGATTCCCTCCACGCGCTTCCGGTTTCCGCCGGCTCCGTCGTGACGGTCTCGGATCGGGACGGCCGCATCCTGGCGCGAAGTCATGAGGCCGAGCGCTACGTCGGGCAGCTGATGCCCGTCGAGCTGCGGCAGGCCGGAGAGATTCGCGATCCCATCGAGCGGACCGGCGTCGACGGCGTTCGCCGCATGTACGGCGCGGCGCGCGTGGGCAACGCACCGTGGCTCGTGAGCGTCGGCCTGCCGATGTCGCTGGCGGTCAACCGTGCGGCGTCGCTCTGGGCACGGAGCTTCGCGATTCTCGCCTTTGGTCTCGCCGGGTGGTTGATCGTCGCGTTCGGCTTGTCGCGACGCCTCGCCAACTCGCTGACGCACCTCGAGACGGCTGCGCAGCGGGTCGGGTCGGGCGACTTCAGGCCGATCGAACGGCAGCCGATGCCGACGCGCGAGTTCGCCGGGCTGCAGGACGCGTTCGATGTCATGCTGCGCCGCTTCAACGACACGCGCATGGCGCTCGACGGCCAGATGGGCGAGGAACGGCGCATGCGCGAGGAGCTGCAGTCGCTTCAGCGTCAGGTCATCCGCCAGGAGCGTCTCGCCGCGGTCGGCCAGCTCGTTTCCGGCGTCGCCCACGAGATCAACAACCCGCTGCAGGCGATTCTCGGCTTCGCGGAGCTGCTGCAGATGCAGGCCGACGTGCCGGAATCGGTGAAAACCGATCTGCGGCTGATTCAGAAGGAGAGCGCGCGCGCCTGCAACATCATCCGCAACCTCGCGATGTTCGCGCGCCAGCAGCCCGGCGCGGCGGCGCCCATGCGGTTGACCGACGTGATTACCTCGGTCGCCGAGCTGCGGCAGCGGCGCCTCGCATCCGAGCAGATCGAGCTGCGCGTCGAGGACAGCTCGACGCAGTACGTGTCCGCCGTGCTCACCGAGCTCCAGCAGGTGCTGTTGAACTTCGTCGTCAACGCGGAACAGGCGATCCGCGCGTCCGGGCGACTTCCCGGCCGCATCACTATCCGCTCGCGCGACAACGCCGGGCGCGTGACGATCGAGGTCGAAGACACCGGCCCGGGCATCGCGACCGACAACGAGGCGAAGCTGTTCCAGCCGTTCTTCACCACGAAGCCGGTCGGCCAGGGCACGGGGCTCGGGCTGTCGATCAGCTACGGCATCATCGACTCGCTCGGCGGGCGCATCGGCTACCGCCGCGCGCCGGCCGGCGGCGCCGTCTTCTACTTCGACCTGCCCGCCGCGTCCGCCGAGGCGGCGTGACCGCGCGCATCTACTACACAGACCCGTACTGCCGCCGGTTCGACGCTGTGGTCACGAAGGCGTTCGAGCACGAAGGACGTCCCGCCGTACTCCTCGACCGCACCGCGTTCTACCCCACATCCGGCGGACAACCGTTCGACGTGGGACGGCTCGTCCGGGCGGCGGAGGCTGGTGGCGTCGATGTGGTCGACACCATCGACATCGATGATGACGTCGCGCACGTGCTGTCAGCGCCCGTTGCCGGCGGCGCCGCGGTCACCGGGGAGATCGACTGGGCACGGCGCTTCGATCACATGCAGCAGCACACCGGTCAGCACGTGCTGTCCGCTGCCTTCGATCGGCTCTTCGACAATCGCACCGTGAGCTTCCACATGGGCGCGGAGCTTTCGACGATCGATCTTGCGCGTGACCTGTCGTGGGAACAGGTTGCCCGCGTCGAGGCCGAGGCGAACCGCGTCATCTGGGAGAACCGGGAGGTGGCCATCCGGTTCGTGTCGTCGGACGAAGCCGCTGGCCTGCCGCTGCGAAAGGAGCCGGCGCGCAGCGGCGTCCTGCGCCTGATCGACGTCAAGGATTTCGACCTCTCCGCGTGCGGAGGAACGCACGTGGCGCGGACCGGGGCCATCGGCGCGATCCTCGTGCCGGCGATCGAGAAGTTCAAGGGCGGAGCCCGCGTCACGTTTGCGTGCGGCGGACGAGCGCTTCGCGTCTTCCGGGCGCTACGCGAGTCGGTGTCGGGCAGCGTGCGCGCGCTCTCCGTGCTCCCTCACGAGCTGCCCGGCGCCATCGAGCGGATGCAGGCGGAAGCCAAAGAGCTGCGGCGCGCCACGAAGAAGTTCCAGGAATCGCTCGTCGCGCACGAGGCCGCGCGGCTGGTTGGGGCAAGTGGGGCGAGCGGGGCGAGCAGCGTGATCGTCGAGGCGCTCGACGGCTGGGACGCGAGCGGCCTGAAGACGGTCGCATCCGAGATCACCCAGCGCGCCAGCGCCGCCGTCGCCTTGTTCTCGGCATCGTCCCCGTTCGCGGTTGTCGTCGCGCGATCGCGCGACCTGCCCGTGGACGCCAGCGCCGTCCTCCGGGCGCTCACGGAGCGCTTTGGGGGCCGTGGCGGCGGAAGAGCCGACCTCGCGCAGGGTGGCGGACTCGACGGCGCCATCACCGACATCGCTTCGACCGCGCGCGAGTTGCTGCGCGGATCTGCACGCGCATCGAATCCGTAATTTCCTGGCCAGATCCGTCAGCGGCACCCGCACAGCTTGCACCGTTTTTTGGGCAATTCCGCGGCATATCAATTGAAGCCACCGAGCGGCATCCACATATGGGTCTGGTGCTCGCCTACGAGCCGGACTCCGCGCAGGCGGATCCGCTCACGTCAGTCGTCCGCGCGAAGCTTGGCGCCAAGCTGCAGCTCGTGGCGTCCACGCATGCCGCGATTGTCGCGATCAACCAGCGCATCCCCGACGTCGTCCTGCTCGGGCGCGACGTGCCTCAAGACCAGCGCACCAAGCTCGTCACGCACCTCCGGTCGCTCGGGGGCGACGGCAGCCAGGTTCGCACCGTAGACCTTCCTCAACTCTCCAACCCGAAGACGTCCGAGGCGTTTGCCAAGGAGCTTGGCGTCTGCCTGGCGGCCGCCGAGGACGCGCGTGTTCGCGCGGTCGCCGTCGTGGCCGGGCGCTCGGGCGACTCCGAGTGGGACGCGATTGCGCTCGATGACACGCCCGAGCACGTCGACCGGCCGCCGGCGTCCAGTACGGACGACGCCGACGACGCGGAGGACGAGCTGCGCGCGGCGGAAATCGCGCTGATCGAGGCGGAGGTCGAGTTCAGGCTGAAGAACGAGGTCGATCGCCTGCAGGCGCAAGCGGCCAAGCAGCAGGCGCTCGAGTTGTCGCGCGTGGAAGCCGAGGCGGCGGAGCGCCGCGCCAGCGACATCGCGCGCGTCGAGTCGGAGGGCGCGCAGCAGCGCGCCACCGAGATCGGACGCATCGAGCGCGAGGCTGCGTCGCAGCGCGCCACCGAGCTCGAACGCATCGAGCGTGAGGCTGTGTCGCAGCGTGAATCCGCGGTCGCGGAAGCACGCGCCGCGGCGGAAGCGGCGGCATGCGAACGCCTGGCGACGGAGCTCGAACGCGTCCGGCGCGAGGCGGAACAGCAGCTGGCCGACGAAGTTCGCCGGGTCCGCGAGGAAGCGGACCGGTTGCTGGCGACGAAGGTCGACGCGGCCGAAGTCGAGGCCGAGCGCGACCGCGGGATTGCGCGCGTGGAGGCGGAGGCCGTGCAGCGGCGCGCCGCCGAGGTGGAGCGAATCGAGCGCGAGGCCGCCGCCCAGCGCGAAGCCGCGGTCGCCGAAGCGCGCGCGGCCGCCGAAGCGGCGGCACGCGAACGCCTGGCGACGGAGCTCGAACGGGTCCGGCGCGAGGCGGAGCAGCATCTGGCCGAGGAAGTGCGCCGGGTCCGCGAGGAAGCGGACCGCTTGCTGGCGACGAAGGTCGACGCGGCCGCCGAGGCCGAGCGCGACCGCGAGACGGCGCGCGTGGAGGCGGAAGCCGAGCGCGACCGCGAGATTGCGCGCGTCGAGGCGGAGGCCGCGCGGCAGCGTGCCATCGAGCTGGAGCGTGTCGAGCGCGAGGCCGTGTCACAGCGCGAAGCCGCGGTGGCCGAAGCGCGCGCGGCCGCCGAAGCCGCGGCGCGCGAAAGCCTGGCGACCGAGCTCGAACGGGTCCGGCGCGAGGCGGAGCGGCAGCTGGCCGAAGAGGTCCGCCGCGTCCGCGAGGAAGCGGACCGGATGCTGTCGGCGAGGGTCGACGCCTCCGAGGTGGAGGCCGCACGCGACCGCGAGATCGCCCGCATGGAGACCGAGGCCGCGCGTCGGCGCGCCAGCGAGGTAGAGCGCATCGAACGCGAGACGGCCGCCCAGCGCGAAGCCGCGGTAGCCGAAGCGCGCACGGCGGCCGAGACGGCGGCGCGCGAGACGCTGGCGGCGGAGCGCGATCGCGTCCGGTGCGAGGCGGAGCAGCAGCTGGCCGAAGAGGTGAACCGGGTTCGGGAAGAAGCGGATCAGATGCTGGCGAGCAGGCTCGAGCTCGCGCAGGCGGAGGCCGAGCGCGACCGCGAGGAACGCGTCGCGCGGGCGCGCGCCGAGGGGGAAGCCGCGCGCCAGGCGGCCATCGCGGAAGCCCGCAGCATCGTCGAGGAAGCGGCCGTGCGCGCGAAGATGGCCGAGGACGAAGTCGTGCGCGTCAGGGCCGAGGCCGAGGCGCAGTTGAAGGACGCCGTCGCGCGGGCGCGCGCGGAAAGCGACGCGGAGCTTCAGGAACAGGTCGCGCGCGCGCAGGCCGAGACGGAAGCGCGGCTCGAGCGGCAGCTCGCCAACGTGATGGGCGAAGCCGAGCAGGTCAGGCACGCGCACCGGCAGGCGACCGCCGATGCGGACAAGATTCGGACGGAAGCCGCCGAGACGGCGCGTGCGGCTGCGGAGGCTGCGCTCGCTTCCGAAACCTCGCGCATCCGCGCCGAGGCGGACCAGCAGCTCGAGGCGGAGATCGCGCGGCTCCGCGACGAGGCCGCGCGCAGGCAGGCCGAGAAGGTGGACGAGGTCTCGCTCTTCGCGGCCAACGAACGATCGGCGCAGCCGTCGGTCCTCGCGGACATCTCCCGCACGGCGCTGCGGGGCATCCGCTGGGACTATGTGTTGACCGCGGCCCTCATCCTGGTGGTTGTCGTCACCGGCGTGATCTACCTTCCGCGCGCCGTCACGACCGCGGCGAAGACATCATCCGCGCTGGTCGGCACCGCCGGGCAGGCCGCGAAGAACGTCGCGAAAGAGGCCGTTGCCGCGGCGCCGGGCGTGACACGCCGAGCGCTGAACGCCGCAGAGCGCGCGATTCCGCGTCCGGAAGTCGTGACGGCGAAGACGGAGCCTGCCGCTGCGCAGTCCGCGGCCGCCGCCGCCGCTACCGCCGCTACGGACAACGGCCCCGGCTTTGTCACTGCCTTCTCGCGGATTCCAATGGAGGTCTACGCCGACGGCACGCGCATCGGCACGACCGAAGACGGACAGCTCCTGCTGAAGAGCGGCACCCATCGGCTCGAGTTCGTCAGCCAGCGATTCCGCTACCGGTCATCCACGACGCTGACGATTCGCGCCGGTCATGTCCACCCGTACACGGTGGCGTTGCCATCGGCGTCGGTGCACGTCACGACGACGCCCGGGGCCGAGGTCTGGATCGAGGGTGAACGCGCTGGCATGGCGCCGCTGGCAGCGGTGCAGGTTCCGATCGGCACGCGCGAGATCGTCGTGAAGGATCCCAACGGTGGCGAAGTGCGCAGGGCCGTCGAGGTGAAATACGGCGACACGACCGAGGTCGCGCTCGCGCTGCCGCAGAGCGGCAGCGGCAATGGATCGGCGCCCGCGCCACGCCTGGCGCCTCTCAGTCAGTATCAGCCCAAGTAGATCCCTCCTGGGATTTATCTGGCGCCCCTCTTCATGAACCAGTTCTTCGTATCGAGCACCGGCGCAGAGCTCATCGTCTCGAACCCGAACCGCTCGTAGAACGTCACGTTCGACGGCTTGTCCGTTTCGAGATAGCCCGTCGCGTGCGCGCGGTCGAGCCGCGCGCAGTACTCCGTCATCAGCAGCGTCCCGATGCCGTTCCCCTGGAGGTGCGCATCCACCGCGACGGGCCCGAGGTGCCAGTGCGGCTCCGGCAGGTCGTGCTCCGTCCACGCGTTCATCCAGCGGGCCACGCGGGCGAGGGCGCCGCCGCCGACCGCCGGCATCAGCCGCGGCATCACCGCGAGCTTCTCGGTGACCGACGGCTGGCAGTGCCCGGGCGCAATCATCCCCGCAACGCCGGCGAGCGCGTCGTCGTCGAAGGCGCCGAGCACCACGCCCTTGGAGAGGATCATCGGCAGCGCGACGGTGAACAATCGGGTGAGCCGCTGGCCGCGCAGCCCGGGATCCGTTCCGAGCGCGGCGACATGGAGAGGGTTGTCGCGCATCCCGCGCGCGACGACGCCGACGGCCGCGGGCAGGTCGCGCTCTGTCAGTTCGCGAACGACAATGACGCCGCTCACCGCGGAGATACCAGCCTGAGCGCGACCGTCTGCGTGCCGGACTCGGCGAGCCTGATGCGCTGCCCGTAGCGCCGGATCGACTCGAGGTACTCGGGGTCGTTCCAGGAGCCGTCCTCGACGTAATCCATCGCGACCGCGAGGTAGTCTCCCGGCAGCAGCCCCTTGATCTGGAACGTCCCCTGCTGGTCCGGACGCGCCGAGCGCACGTTCGCTTCGTCGAGTACGCGTCCGCTGACGAGGCTCATGCGCGGGAGCGTGAAGTCCACGTTGTCGGCGCGCTGCCCGTTGGCGAGATCGAACGGCCGGCCCTGCTCGAAGGGTCGCCGCTGGCCGTAGCTCAGTCGCAGGTAGCCGCTGCGCGTGACGGTGACGGTGTAGCGTCCCCCGGCCAGGTTCTTGATCTCGTAGCGCCCCTCGGCATCCGTGCTCGTCGTCTGTCCGTTGTTGGGAAGCCCGGGTCCACTGATCTGCACGCGTGCGCGGCGCAGCGGACGGCCGCTGTCGGCGGCGAAGACGCGTCCGCGAATCGCCGCCGTGCCAGTTGCGGTTCGCGGCGCCTGCCCCGCATCGCGAGGCGGCACCGGGCCGCCGCGCTGCAGAACCTGCTGCTGGTTGGTCTGCGCGCCCACTGGGCCTACGACCAAGAGGAGCGAAACCGCCACGAGAACCGCGTTCGTCGTTCTCATCGAGTCCCTCGCCGCCGTTACGGGACGCTACCCCGGAATTAGACAGCGGAACGGGGCGGGCGGTCTTTAGAAAATGGGGTAGAAGCCGACTGGATGCGTCTCGACGTGCGCGATCGCGCCGGCGCTGTTCAAGAACAGCACGAGTTCGCCCTGCCTGACGACCACGCCGCCGCCCCCGGTCGCGTAGATGAGCTCGAAGCGGTCCTTTTCCGGTTGCCGCGTCCAGGCGACCTTGCCCGTTTGAGGATCGAACGCCACGAGCGTGCGCCCGTCGCATGTGTAGGCCCAGTCCTCGCCGAGCACGTAATCGCCAGCCGTCGGCAGCGAATATTCGCTGCGGGTGTTGTCCGCCGCCAGTCGCACGACACGCCCCTCGGACCTGCCGTCCTTGAACTGCAGGCGCATGAGCGCGATGAGGGCGTCGTGCCCATCGGGCACAACGTAGTGCAATTCGATCTCCGGAAGGGTCGCAACCACGGTTTCCACGAATTGCGTCAGCGGAACAATGTGTGCCTCGCCCGCGTCGGTAACGCGGAGGACGTTCACCAGCTTTCGCGCCAGGCGCCTCCCGTTGCCGTCGTCAACGTAATCCGTCAGCACGAAGGGTGTCGCGGCAGCCTTGTCATCGGGGAAGGTGATGGGACCCGCCTGTGCGGGGATCGCGACGGCCGACGCAGGGTTGCCGACGTCGCGCGTGACGATCGTGTGCGGCAGC
Organism: Vicinamibacterales bacterium; assembly: GCA_035635535.1. Classification (GTDB taxonomy): domain Bacteria; phylum Acidobacteriota; class Vicinamibacteria; order Vicinamibacterales; family UBA2999; genus Gp6-AA40. The sequence continues at coordinate 9,647 of DASQAX010000345.1, forward strand.
ACGACGCGGTGCTTGACGGCGCCCGTCATCGAGTCGAACAGCGTCACCTGCCCATAGCCGTTCGGCAGCACTTCGACAACGAACAACGTGTACGGGATTCCCGCCCAGAAGCCGGTCACAGGCGAGGCGCTCTCGAATCGCCAGGTCGGAGCATCGTCGATCGCGCGCCCGATGCGGACGATCGCTGAGGGCCCCGCGGCGCTTCCCTCGACCCACGTCAGGACGCCGCCCGCGTAGTCGCCCATCCACTTGCGGATGCGCTCGCCAGGTGCCGTCGCGGGGAACTCGGTCCACAGATAGTCGGCGTCGGTGCTGACCACACGCGCGACCGTCTGCTGATAGCTCGCGTCGTGCTCGAGCGAGAAAAGCACGGGAGACAGCCGCGCAAATTCGCCCGCAACGTCGCCGGGGTATGGGTTCATCTGCCAGATGGTCGTGCCGGGCGCCTTGAACTCGGCGGGCGATTTGACGGTGAGCACCATCGACGCGGACTGCCCCGACGCAAATGCCGTGATCGATGTTTGCCCGGGTGCAAGACCGATGACGACGCCTTGCGCGGTCACGCGGGCGATCGTCGGGTCCGTGACGGACCAGCGTTCGGCGGCAATTTGGTCACCGGCACTGTCCAGAAGCTGCAGCCGGCGTCCGCCGCCGGCTGGAACCGTTGCCGCACTGGGCACCACTTCGACGGCTGCGGATGTCGCGCGCCGTGGAACCTGCAGCGACGCGGACGCCACGTTGCCTGCCTGGTCTACGGCCGTGATCGCGATGTCGTTGAGGCCGTCGCGGGCCGGCAGCACGCACGACACCATGCCGCGATCGATCGTCGCCGCGCGCCCATTGCAGCGTGCGTTGGCGATGCCCGAGAGATCGTCTGCAACCGCGGCGGGCACGGAGAACCACAGGCCGTTGCGGTCAGTGGCAGTCTCGAGCTGGATTCGAGCCGGCGTGCGGTCGATGTTGATTGTCACCGTCGCCGTGGCGGCGTGTCCGGCCGAGTCGTGAACCTCGCGGGTGAGTTGCTGGGCCGCGCCTTCGCGGTCGAATGTGACCGGCCCTGGACAGGTAACGGCGTTCTCGCAGACAAACGAGACGGTCACGTCCGTGTTGTTCCATCCGGAGCTGTTTGGTGGAGGCGTGATGATCGGCCTGACGGCGGGCAGCGACGGGGCGCCAGGTATCGACCAGGCGGTCGAGGCGAACCCCCATGCCGTCGCGAAGATGATCAGTGCGGAGAATCCCGCCCCGCGGAATCCGGTACCCCGCACCCAGACATCGTAAGACGACGAGAGGCGGACCGAAAGGTCCGCCTCTTTACAGAACTGCCTACCGTCGCGCGGAAGCTGGCACCGGGGCGAACTTCTGGATGCGCTTGTTCTCCTCGACCTCGCCCGTGTAGATGTTCCCCTTCGAGTCCATGACGATCGCGTTGATCCAGTGGAACTGGCCGGCATAGGTGCCGTTCCTGCCGAAGCTGCCGATCGTCTTGCCGCTGGTCCGATCGAGGATCCACACCTTGTCGTTGGTGCCGTCGGCGACGTAGAGGTACTTCTGCTGCGGGTCGCGCGAGATCGCGAGCTTGTAGGTGGTCCCGCACGGCGGGAAGTCCTTGCTGTAGAGGCCGCCGCAATCCTCGGCGCGCTGCGAGGGGGTGTTCGGCGACACGTAGAACTCCTGCAGGAACTTGCCGTCGGTCGTGAAGACCTCGATGCGGTTCTGGCCGCGCTCGCCGACGTAGACCTTGCGGTCCTTCGAGATTTCGACGAAGTGCAGGTCGGGCACGAGGTTCTTCTCCTCGGTCGGCGGACCGCCCGTCCATTTGTACTTCGGCAGCGGGTCGTTGGTGATCTCGCTCAGTGGCATCCCGTGGCCGCCCCATCCGCGCTTGAAGGCGCCCGTGTTCATGTCATAGATGATCACGCGGCGCTGATTGATGATGTAGATCTCGCTGGCGACTTCGTCGAGCTGGAAGCGTCCCTTGCTCACGAAGGCGTCAGTGTTCTGGTTGTTCTCCTTGAAATTCTTGTCGTCGGCCGGCGGGCGATGGCCGAAGTCCCACACCAGCTTCCCTTCCTTCGTGTACTTCAGGATGCTGTCCTGCGCCCCGGTGCCGGCGACCCAGACGAAGCCCTTCGAATCGACGATGACCGTTTGCAGCGCGGTCGGCCACTTTTCAATGGACTTGTCGCCCCACGCGTGGACGACATTGCCTTCCTGGTCGAGCTCGATCAGCTCGGGGCCCTGGATGCAGCAGTCGAGGCGGCCGTTGGCGCCGCCGGTCTCGTCGGGATTGGCGGCGGCCGCGCGGTTCAGGAACCAGATGTGATCGTTGCTCGGATCGATGCCCATGCCCGTGACCTGCTGCATGCCCCACTTGTTCGGCAGCCATTTCGGCCAGAACGGATCGACCTTGAAGACGGGCGCTCCGCCTTCGTCCACCGCCTGCGCCGGCCCGGCCTGCGACCGCAGCCCGAGGCTGGAGAGCACGACGACGAGAGACAGGAGTCCAAGGAAGGTTGCGGCTTTGCGCATCGGAGGTCCTCCAGACCGGCGCTAGCGTAGTCGAATCGCCGGAGCCGGACAAGGCCAGGGAGCTCACCTCGAGAAGGACGCCAGACGGACCGCGATGGCGTCGAGGGCGGCGTTGGCCTGCGCGCCCGTCCCCTCGAAATTCTCGACCATCGCGACAAAGGCGAGCGGTTCACCGTCGCGCGTCGTCACGTAGCCCGCCAGCGACCGGACGTTCGACATCGTCCCCGTCTTCGCGCGTACGTTGTTCTCACCCGGAGTACCCTTCATGCGGCCGGCGAGCGTGCCGTCGACGCCCGCGATCGGCAGCGCCGTCATCCACGGCGACGTCCCCGACGGGTCGTGCATGCGCGCCAGGATCGTGAGCAGCGTGTCGGGCGCGAGCACGTCGCGCCGCGAGAGGCCCGACCCGTCCACGAGCTGGAATCCCTCCGCGGCGATGCCCCAGGACACGAGCCGCTGCTTCATGCCGTCGAGCGCCTGGTCGTTGGTGCGCGGCGGCGGTCCCGATGCGTTGAGCCGCTGCACCGCCTCGCCGTACAGGTTGATGCTCTCCTTGAGCAGCGGCCGCACGATGTCCGAGAGCGGATGCGATCGGTACGTGTAGAGGATCACCGCGGCATCTGGAGACGGCATGCTGACATCGTCGCCATCGACCGCGGGTCCGGTGACCTCGATGCCTGATGCCATCAGCCTCCGCCGCAGCACGCGCGCGAACCAGGCGGTGGGGTTGCCCGCCGACACGGTGAGCGTCGCGGGCATGGCGCCGACCGGCACCGAGCCGGCAATCGTGAGCACTGTTTCACCCGGACGCATCTCGGGCCAGACCAGCGTGGCGCTGCCGGCCGCGCCCGTGACGCTTCGATTCGTGATCGGCAGGTCCTGTGCCTCGACGTTGAAGACGAGGCTCGTCGACGCGCCCGCGAACGCTCCTGGGTTCACGGTCACGGTGAGGCGGTTCTCCGCGAGGTTCAGCGCGCCGAAGATGGCGCCCGTGGAATAGCCCAGGTCGTCCCACGACCACGCGAAGCCGGGCCGCGGCTCTTCGTACGAGTCGTCGACGCCGACGACGCGGCCGTCGATGCGATGGATGCCGGCCCCCTTCAGCGCCTCGACCCACGCCGTGAAATCGTCGCCGCCCCGCCCGCCAATCGCCGGGTCGCCGCTGCCGACGACGAGGAGGTCGCCGCGCAGCACCGGACCGTCGACCGCGCCGCCCGCGCGCAGCGTCGTCGTGAAGCGATAGTCCCAGCCCACCGCGTCGACCGCGCTCGCGACGCTCACCAGCTTGGCGACCGACGCGGGAACCATGAGCGTCTGGGGGTTGAGGTCGAAGAGGCGTTCATTGCGCGCGAGGGACTGGACGGCGACGCCCCATGTCCCGCGCTGCACGCCCGGCAGTTTCGTCGCGGCGGTGAGGTCGGTTTGAAGCTGTCGGGTCGAATCGATCGGCGGGGGTGTCACGACCGCCGGTTGCGTCTTCGCGCAGGACGCCGTCAGCAATGCAAAAGTCAAGATGCAAAATGCAAACACTACGCGTGTACGCAACAACGGGGTGAAAGTCGTTGCGACGTTCACCCCGCCTATGTAAGGGCCGACCTTAAGGTCGGCCCTTACGTGACTGTTTGCATTGTGCATTTTGCATTTTGAATTACTGCGACGCGCTCATTTCACCGCGTCGATCGCAGTCATCGTGTCGTTGAACGCCATGACTTCGACCGTGGCGCTTCCCGGCTCGCCGGAGCGGTTGGCGAGCACCGCGTTGCCGTTGCGCGCGAAGGTGACCGTCTCGGTCGTGTTGTTGTCGAGCTTCAGCGTCGCGACCAGCGTCGGCATCCTGAGCACGGGATCGACGCGCTCCTGGAACAGCTGCGCGCGGATGTTCGACAGCTTGGTGAGCATGTCGTCGACCTTCATCGCGTCGACGTCCTTGCCCGCGGCGTTCTTCCAGACGTCCTTGCCGTCCTTGTCCTTCGACTTGTCGAAGGTCAGCGTCTCGGTACCGCGCTTCAGCTCGACGCGCGTCGTGTTGAACGACCGGCCATCGAACATGTCCTTGCGGCGCAGCGTCGAGGCGTCCTTCTGGAGGTCGTTCGCCGTCATGGCCGGAATGGTGAACACGATCGGCCGCGAGAGGTCGCGTGCGTAGACGGACTCGCCGTCCTTCTTGCCGAGCGCGAGCGACGCGCGCGTGCTGCCGGACATCACGGTGACGGTGGTGTCGGGCTTGTCGAGGCCGTAGGTGCCGAGATCCTTCGCCTCGTTCGAGACGATCTTCTGCATCTGCGCCGACGAGATCCCGGTGAGGATCGCTTCCGCGCCGGCGAAATCGGCTCGTACCTTGTACGGCTTGGTCAGCGTCCAGTCGCTGCCCATCTTGGCGAGCGCGGTCGTCCCGTCGTGCACGATCTCGACGCCGTCGGCTTTCGACTGATCGAACTTCAGCACCGCCTTGTCGCGGAGGTCGAACGGCGTCCGCTCGAAGGTGTTCTCGAGATACGCCGCCACCAGGAAGACGCGTTTCTGGTCGGGGGTCTTCGCGTACATGTCACTGCCCGTCGCGGTCTTCTCGCCCAGCAGGAGGTGCTGCAGGTCGCTCTTGCCCTTGACGCGAAACGCGATGTCGCCCTTCGGCGGATTCAGCCCGTATCCCGTCAGGTCGCCCGGGTTGTCGTCGACGACGCGGTTGATCTCGAGCGTCGCCAGGCTCGTCGCCGCATTCGAGACCTGCCCCTGGTCCGCGTCCGACTTCTCCGGCTCGACCAGCTGCCAGGTGCCGTTGATCTTCTGCACGCGCGACGCCTCGCCCGTGGCCGGCTTGATCTGGATTTCCTCGATCTGATCGGCGTCGACGGTGAAGGCCTTCGCCTTCACCTCGGGCGCGCCGGAGGCCGGCCTGTTCCGGTCGACGAAGTAGATGTACGCGACGAGTCCGATCAGGACGACGACGAGCGCGACCGTGGATTTCAGGCCTCTCACGTCAGCGCTTCCTCCACCACGTGAACACACCGGTGCCGAACACGAGCGCCGGCACGACCAGCAGCGACATCCAGAGGACGGCGGTCGCGTTGTTCGCGGTGAGCGTCAGGTGCCCCTCGGCCGGCGGCCTCGGCCGGATCGAGATCAGGTTCTCCTGCTGCGCCAGCCAGTTGATGGTGTTCACGAACAGGTCCTGGTTGCCCTGGATGCGGATGGCGTAGTTGGCCGCGAAGTCGGAGTCGCCAATCGTGACGAAGCGCGACTCGGGCGGACGCTGATCGGTCTTCGACGGATCCGGCTTCGGTACATCGGTCGCGTTGGTCGCGGTGACCGCGCCAATCGTCACGGGACCGGCCTTGTCGCCCTTGTCGGCGTTGAGCTCGACGCGCCCGGACTTGAGCTGGTTCATGTCGGTCTCGGCCCAGCTGCGCTCGCTCGTCTGGATGATCGGAACGGCGGCACGTCCGTTC
>DASQAX010000346.1:0-4808 GCA_035635535.1 Vicinamibacterales bacterium
ACTGTCGTCGAAGCCGTGCGGCCTTGTGAATCGGTAATCGTCAATTTCACAACATAGGTTGTTTGCGCCAACCCGAACTGATGTTTCGTGGTGGCAGTCGACCCGTTGTCTTCGCCGCTTCCATCGCCGAAGTCCCAGCGATAGTTCGTGATCGTCGCCCCATTTGAAGGCGTCGATGCCTTCGCATCGAAGAATACGTCCGTATTTGCGGCCGGATTCGTTGGACTGAAGAAGAACGATGCGTTGATCCCGGTGGCGATCCCCGTGTTCAAGTTGAGCTGGAGACTGGTCGAACCAGCGTTCCCAAGGTCGTCGATGGCCCGGACCGTCACGGTATAAATGCCACGTGTGCTGTAGGTGTGGGTGACATTGCCTCCCGATGTCGAGGTGGTCACGCTGTCGCCGAAATTCCAATCGTAGCGAACGACCTGGTGATTCGGCGCTGCCGTTCCAACGGCGTTGAACGTCGCGTCCTGTCCCACGACCGGCGGATTCGGCGACACGATGAGTGTGACGGTCGGTGGTGGCGGGAACGTCGGCGTGACGATTCTGCGGAGCGTGGACACAAGTCCCGCTGCGTCCGTCACGGTGAGCGCAACGTTGAACCCACGCGCCACGGTGAAGGTATGCGCTACCACCATGCCGGTTGCCGTTGCGCCGTCGTCGAAGTTCCACTGATACGTGCACTGGTTCAGGCACTGTTGGCCTTCGTCGGTCGTCGTGGTGGCGTCGAATGTCGCCACCGTATTGATCTCCGGCGCTGCAGGCGTAACGGTGAAAGCCGCCGTCGGCGCGGTAGAGTTTGCAACACCTATCAGCGCAATCGACAGCGTCTGCGTCGTAGCGTTGTTGAAGTCCGTGGTGACCGGAGTAGCGAACACGCTGATCACATTACCGGGCACGACGTCGGATTGGCTCGGCGCCTGGACCGTGAACGTCCCTCGCCCATCCGTCCCTGTCACGACGTCGGACTGTGAGAGCGTTCCACCCTGAATACCAAGCGTCACCCGACTTCCCGGGATTGCACGTCCGTCGGCGCCACGGACTTCGACCCGGATAACGGATTGGGATTGGCCATCCCGTGGAAGTCGATCCGGCGTTGCGGCCATGAACACTGAGGTCCCGCCGGCTGCCGGTCCGATGAGCGATGGCTCTGTCTGCTTGTCTAGGCCGCACGCGGACGCCAGCACGGCGGCGACCGCCACCGCGACCCACTGCGCGCGCGTCCGGAAAATCGTTCTCTGCATGTGCCTGTACCCTAGCCCCCGAAATTGGCGAATGTGATCCCGATTGAACCGGTCACGGCAACGTCGTTGTTGTGCATGTCCTTGCCGAAGAAGGTGATGTCCGCAATGCAGTCGATCGCCTGGCCGTTGACGACGAGCGCCTGGAGCGGCGCGTCGAATTTCGCGGACACGCGCACGAGGTCGAACGTCTGCTGACCCTGGCCCGTCGGCGCGACGGTGATGGTCATGCCCGAATCGAACGCGAACGGCACGTCCACGCCCTGCACGTTGCGGCCGTCAGTGCGTCGATAGACGACGCGGTAGTGCGTAATCGTGACCGAATTGAGTTCGCTCGGCGTGTTGGCGACGCCTGGCGAGCCGGGGTCCTTGAGGACCAGCGACAGGGTGGCGCGGCCGACGTCGTTGAACCGCGTCGGCGTCTGGACGTTGTTCACCGTGATGACGTTCTGCACGTCCGAGTGAAGGTAGCCGCCGAAGGTCCCGGTGGTCGCCCCGCCGTTGGCCGCATCGAGGGCGTCGATCCGGACGACGACGGGCGAATGTCCCTGTTCGGCGACGCCGCAGCCGGCCGCCGCCATCGACAGCGCCGTCAGCAATGCAAATGTGATTGACTTCGTGCTCACAGTCCCTCTCCTAGAGCGTCAGAATGCGCGGAGTGATGAAAATCAGCAGCTCGCGGCTCTCGTCGTTCACCCCGTTGCGCTGGAACAGCCAGCCGAGCAGCGGGAGGCGCGACAGGCCCGGCGTGTCGTCCTTGTTCGTCTGCTCGCTGCTCACGTAGATGCCGCCGATGACCGTCGTGTCGCCGTTGTTGACGAGCACCTGCGTAATCGCGCGCTGCGTGTCGATCGGCGGAATGTTGTTGACCGACTTGCTGTAGTCGGGCGCCGCGTTCTCGAGCGAGACGCGCATGATCACCGTGTTGGCCGCCGTGATCTGCGGCGTCACCTTCAGCGTCAGCGCCGCGTCCTTGAACGTCACGGTCACCGTGTTGTTCGCGACCGTCTGAATCGGAATCTGCACGCCCTGCGTCATCTCGGCTTCGACGTTGTTCTGCGTCGTCACGCGCGGCGTGGAGAGCAGCCGGCCCTGCCCCTGGCGCTCGAGGGCCGACAGGATCACGTCGAGGTTCAGCGCGCCGTTGACCGAGCCCATCGCGAGGCCGAGCGCGGTGCTCGCGCCGGTGACGCCGAGGTTCACCCCCGTCGCCGCCGCGTCGAACTGCGGCTCCGGCGCCGGCGGACCCTGCACGCCGCCGGTGCGGCCCGTGATGCTCCCCTGGTTCGGGAACGCGAGGCCGGTCGTGTTGCCTATCGAGTTGCTCGCGCGGCCGCCGATGCCCCACTGCACGCCGATCGTCCGCGCGAACTGCCGCGTCGTCTGGACGATGCGCGCCTCGATTTCCACCTGCGGCTGCGGCGCGTCGAGCGTCGTGAGCAGATCGGTGGCGCGCTGCAGGCGGTCCGGCAGGTCGTTGATGATGAGCGTGTTGGTGCGCGGGTCGGTCTGGATCGAGCCGCGCGACGACAGTACCGTCGCCGTGATGAGCGGCCGCAGGTCCTCGGCGCGCGCGTAGCTCAGCGCTCGCGTCAGCACGCGCAGCTCGCCGGAGAGCGCCTGCTCGTCGGCCAGCTTGCGGCGCTGCGTCTCCTCGTCGGCGAGCACCGCCAGCGGCGCGACGCGGACGATGGTGCCGTCCACGACGTAGCCGAGCTTGTTCGCCCGCAGGATGATGTCGAGCGCCTGGTCCCACGGCACGTCGCGCAGCGAGACGTCGACGGTGCCCTGGATGGTCGGGTCGATCACGATGTTCAGGCCGCTGATTTCCGCGAACGTGCGCAGCACCGCGCGGAGGTCGGCGCCCTGGAAATCGAGGCTCACCGGGTTGCCGCTGTAGCGTGACGGCGGGGCGATCGGCACCGCCTGCGTGCCTGCCGGCGGCGTCTGCGGCGCCGCGGCCTGGGGTGGCGCGGTCGGCGCCGGCGTCTGGGACGGTGGCGCGAAGACGTTGGCTGGCGGCGCCTGGGCCTGCGCCATCAAGGCGGCAGGTTTCGGCGTCTGCGGCGCAGCGGGCGTGGCCGGCGCGAGCACCGCCGCGGCCTGTGCCTGCGTGGACGGCGCCGCCGCGTCGTCGATGATCATCGTCAGCTGCCGCCCGTCGGAGGACGGCTCGAGGTGATACGCGGAGCGGCGCGTCATCTCGACGGCCACGCGCGTGAGCAGCGGGCTCTTCTCGTTGAGGCCGATGCGGACGTTCTGCACGGTGCCCTTCTCGACCGGCGTGACACCGGGCAGCGAGGACGAGGCGTTCGCCAGGTCCACGTAGAGCCGCGCGGGACCCTCCTTCGTCGCCTCGACGCTCATCGGCACGAGCTTGCCGGTGCCGAGAAGGGTGATGGCCGTGGAGGCGCCGCGGCGCTCCACGCGCATGTCACGGATCACGCTCGAGGGGCCCACGGCGCTGATGACGCCGGCGGCCGCCCTGTCCAGCCGATCGGCTTCGATGTAGATCACGTTGCGCGAGCTGCGGACGCGCGGCCGAATCGGCTGCGCGAGATCCACGCTGACGCGCGCGATCGAGGCGCCGTCGAACGCGCGCGTGTTCTCGACGTGCACGCCCGCAATCGGCACCCGCGGATCCACCTTGAAGTTGTCCGCGAAGCCGACGGCCAGCACGTCGCGCATCTCGACGACGAACGTCCGCGGATCCGGCTGCGACGCCACGTACGGCACCGGGTCGGACGCCTCGATCGAGATCACGCCGGCGCGATCGTCCACGCGCGACGTAATCCGCTTGAGAACCGCGGTGTCCGTGACGCTCGCGCGCAGCGGCACCATGGCGCCGAGCGCGAGGAGCGCACCCAGCACCGGCAATTTCCATCTGACTAGTCGACACTCCATTACTTGGCCTCTTCCGTGGTCGGTCGCAGTGGCTTGCGCACTTCGCGCTGCTTCTCGAGCGACAGCGGGTCGGTCACCTGTTGCGTGATGACGATGCTGTCCGGGGTGATCGTCCTGATCGTCCCGTCGAGCAGCTTGTCGCCCGCCTTGACGATGTAAGTCTTGCTATCCGAGCCCTGCAGGATGCCCACGTAGGCTCCCTTGCTCGCGATGGTGCCCTTCAGCGTCACCTCGCTCGTCTCGAGCCCCGCGAGGCCCGGCGGCCGGAGGCCGATGCCGTTCGAGCGCCCGATGTCGCTGCCGCGGCGCAGCAGGCTGACGAACGGATCGCGCCGTCCCTGCGGGTCGTAGGTGTAGCCCTGCGGCTCGAGCTGGGGACCCGCGGCAGGCGCGACCGGGGCGGGCGTCGTCCCTGCCGTCGGGGCGGGCGTCGGAACGGGTGCCGGCGATGGTGCCGGTTGTTGCGCGGCCACGAGCGACGAGGTCGCGAGCACCATCACGGAGGCGAACGAGCAAAGGCGGGGAATCAGGGTCATGTGCTAGTCCGCCTTTGGTGCCGCGCCGGGCGCCGCTGGTGCGGCGGGCGCGCCGGCCGCGGGCTTCGGCTCGACCAGCACGAACGTCGTCGCGGTGCATTCCGCGGTGATCGAATCGCCGGGG
>DASQAX010000347.1:0-4143 GCA_035635535.1 Vicinamibacterales bacterium
CGCACACGAGAGCCTGCACCTGGTGGAGCGATTCCGCCGCGCCGACGCGGAAACGATGGAGTACACCGTTCGGGTGGAGGACCCGTCCACGTGGGTCAAGCCGTGGACCGTGAAGATGGACCTGAAGAAGAACGAGGACAAGTTCAATCGCATCTTCGAGTCCACGTGCCACGAGGGCAATTACGGGCTCACGGGCATGCTCGCCAACACGCGCGCGGCCGAGCGGGCGTTTGCGGCGGGCAAGGGTCCCGACCCCGCGACGCAGAACCTGGCGCTTGGCGGCGCCGGCGGCGAAGCCGATCCGTTCGAAGGCGGCGCCGACTAGCGACAGATCAGGCCGTGTGCGGCGCGCCGGACGATCTCCAAAGATTGCTTCTTCGTGCTCTTAAACTTCGTGCTCTTCGTGCCCTTCGTGGCTCCCCGTCTTTGTGCCCTTGGTCTCGGTCGTGCGCACGTGCTCCGGGCGCACCCCGAGACCCACCAGTCGCGCCGGGATGCGCCGCAGCATCGGGAACCTGTTGAGCAGCCGCACGGCCAGCGGCAGCCTCGCCGGAGCGCCGCCCTTCAGCGTGCGAAACAGCACGCGCTCCTGGATGAACACCTGCGCGCGCTGCGTGACGCGCGCGGGCAGCTCGCGCCGCCGCTGAACCGCCTGCAGGTCCGCCGCTGACGGCGTGCCGCGGCCGAGCGGCCCGGACAGGATGTTCGCCGCGGCCACGGCATCCTGGATCGCGAGGTTGATCCCGACGCCGCCGACCGGCGACATCGCGTGCGCGGCGTCGCCAATGCACAGCAGTCCGGGCCGGTGCCATTGCGGCAGCCGGTCGATCTTGACCGTCAGCAGCTTCACGCCATCCCACCGGATCTCCGCGACGCGATCGGAGAGGAACGGCACGACGCTGACGATCTCCGCGCGGAACGCGTCGAGCCCGGCGCGCCGCAGCTCGTCGTAGCCGCCCTTCCGGATCACGTACGCGCACTGCCAGTAGTCACCCCGGTCGAGCATGACGAGCACGTGGCCGTTGCGGACGTTGCCGAGCGTTGCGGTCGCCGCGTCGGCCGGATGCTTCGACAGCCGCATCCACAGCACGTCGATCGGCGCGCCGATGTCGTCCACCGGCAGGCGTCCGAGGCTTCGAACCGTCGACGCCCGGCCGTCGGCGCCGACGACGAGGCTGGCGTGAACGTCGATGGGACCGCGCGGCGTCTGCGCACGGACACCGGCCACGCGGCCGTCACGCTCGATCAGCTCGAAGACCTCCGCCTCCATGAGCAGCTGGAACGCCGGGTACGTGCGGCCGAGCTCGGCGAGGAAATCGAGGAACTCCCACTGCGGCACCATCGCGATGAAGGGCGCGTGCACCGGCAGGTGCGAGAAGTCGGCGAGCGTGACGCGCTCGTCGCCGATCATGCCGCGCACCTCGCGCAGCTCCGAGTGCGGGCGCGCGAGGAACTGGTCGAGCACGCCGAGCTCGTGAATGACCTCGAGGGTCGATGGGTGCACGGTGTCGCCGCGGAAGTCGCGCAGGAAGTCGGCGTGCTTCTCGAGCACCACGACCGGGATGCCCGCCCGCGCGAGCAGGAGGCCGAGCATCATCCCCGCGGGCCCGCCGCCGGCGATGCAGCAGCGCGTCTCGATGGTCATGTCACGCCTTTCGACTTCGCTCAGGGCAGGCGCCTCGCGGCCTTCAGCGTGCGCTCGAGGAAGCCCGAGGCGTCGTTGTTCTCCGGCTGCAGTGCCAGCGACGCGCGGAACTCGGCGATCGCTTCGTCGACCTTCTGGTCGCCGATGAGCGACAGGCCGAGGAGGTTGTGCGCGGCGAAATCGCTCGGCGTCAGCCGCACCGCCTCGCGCGCGTGCGCGACGGCCTTCGGGAAGTCGCTCTGCTGCAAGTACTGCAGCGCGAGGTTGCGCTGGGAGAGGCCGTTGCCTGGATCGTCGGCGACGGCGCGCTGAAAGGCCTGGAGCGCTTCGTCGTTGCGTCCGAGCGCGGAGAGCGCGTTGCCCAGGTTCGACCACGCATCCGCGTCGCGCGGGTTGTCGCGCACGTACAGCCGCAGCTCGTCGGCGGCTTCCGTGTTCCGGCCGAGCGCGAGCAGTTCCAGGCCGAGCAGGTTGCGAATGTCCGGCAGGTCCTTCACCGCCGCGCGGAGGTGCACGATCTCCTCGTCCGGCCTGTTGGCGAGCTTCAGCTCCGCGGCCAGGTTGCGATGCGCACGCGCGTGCGGCGGCCAGCGATCGAGCACGGTCTGCCAGAGCGTCAGGCCGGATTGGTATTCCGCGTTCCGTTCGATCGTCGCCCATGCGAGAAGTGCTGCGATGACCGCGTACGAAATCCTCCACGAACGGGGCGGACCTTTCAGGTCCGCCACTCCGCGATCGCGGACCTGGAAGGTCCGCGCCACGACGGCGACAACGAGGGCAACAATCGCCATCAACGGCAGATACATGCGCCGCTCCGCGCCCACCTCCGTCGAGATCGGCATGATGCTCGACGTCGGCGCCAGCGTCAGGAAGAACGAGGCGGCCAGGAAACCGATCGCCGGCCTGCGCACGAGCGCCACGATCGTCACGGCGAGAAGCACGGCGACGGCGATGAAGTAGGGCGCGACCTCGGCAAACGTGACGTGCGCCGGCTCGCCGTAGTCGAGTACCAGCCCGCGCGGCCAGAACGCCAGGCGCAGGTAGCGGACGATCATCACCGACTGGTCCAGGAGGTAGGTCCACGGCGACACCGACGCACCCGAGAAGCCGGCGGAATCGCCGCGGGGCGACGACCAGAGCAATGCGATCAGCACGAGCCAGGTGGCGCAGAGCGCCGCGTAGTAGCGGCCCCGCTGCCGGAACGCCTCGCGGAACGATCCGAAGCCGAACGTCCGGTCGTACAGCACCGCGACGATCGGCGCGACGACCATCGTCTCCTTGCAGGCCATTCCCAGCGCGCAGCAGACGACGGAGAGTGTAGGGCGGGTCCCGCCACCGTACGTGGGGCGGGTCCCGCGTTCGCTCCGGTGCCCCGCGAACGCGGACCCGCCACCTGCGACGGTAGTGGGGCGGGTCCCGCCTTCGCTCACGGGCCCAGCGAAGGCGGACCCGCCGAACAACAGCGTCGCGAGAAAAAACGCTCCCATCATCAACTCGGTGCGCTGGGAGACGTAGTCAACAGGCTCGGTGACGAGCGGATGCACCATCCAGAGCAGGGCGATCGCGAATGCGACGCTCGTCTCGAGATGCCTGCGAGCGATCCCGAACAGCAGCAGGGCACAGATGACGTGAATACCGACGTTGACGAGGCGATAGCCGCGGACGTCGAGCCCGCCGAGCGCGTAGTTGACCGCGAACGTCAGGCTGACGAGCGGACGCCCGGCAAGCGGCGATCCCCGTTCGGTCGGCGAGAGCGACGTGGAGATATGCCGGATCTGCTCGTTGATGACGATCGCATGGTCGTCGTCGAACGTGAACGGCGCAGAGAGGATATTCAGGTAAACGGTAAGGCCGATAAGGGCGAGGATAAATCCCAAACCCAAAAGGGATTTTCTCAGTTGCTTCCACCCCGCTGGTCGAGGACCTGGTAGATCCGCGCGACGGTCGCTTCCTGGAAGCCGGCGCCATTGATGTTGCGATAGTGCTCCCGGTGCGCGGTCAGGTCTATCCGCTTCGCGGCCTCCGCGACCGGCACCTTCTGATCGTGCAGCGTCTTCGCCTGGTTCCAGAGGTCGCGCAGGAAGGCCTGAAAGTACGCGATCTGCTCCTTGCCCTTGAACGGTTCGCCGTGGCCCGGCACGACGGTCTCGACATCGAGCGCCTTCAGCTTCTCCAGGTTGTTCGCCCACTCGTCGTGGAAGCCGAAGGCGAGCGCGCCGGTGACCGGACCTTCGAAGAAGTCACCCGTCGCGACCACCTTTTCCTTCGGCAGGTACACCATCAGGTCGGTGTCGCTGTGACCGCGGCCCAGGTACAGCAGCCGAATCTCGCGATCGCCGCGGAAGAGGGTCAGGTGATCCGCAATGGTCATCGTCGGCGGCGTCGGTACGGTTTCCTTCAACTGCTCCTGATACGCCTCCTGCACTTTCAGCCGATCCTCGGCCTGCGTCTTCCGCGCGGGGTCGGTCGCCTCGGCGATCTGTTTGCGGATGTTCTCG
>DASQAX010000348.1:0-6957 GCA_035635535.1 Vicinamibacterales bacterium
CCCGATGCGTTCGCGCGCAGCTCGCCGACGCTGAACTGCATGCCCGCGAGATCGAGGCCGTGGATGTCCGCGTCGACCGTCGGCGACGCCAGCCGGCCTCCGAGCTTCACCGCCGCCGATACCGTGCCGCCCGACACGACATCCTCGTCGACCTCCGCGATGCCGAGCGTGCGCACCAGGCGCAGGAGCGGCGGAATGTTGGTGTCGGAGATGTCGAGCCGGCCGTCGAGCGTGGACCTGCCGACGTCCGCCGAGTTCAGCGTGCCGCCGGCAACGAGCGCAATCGGCACCGTATTGCCGGCACGATGACGCGCGTCTATACGCCACCGCCCGTCCGCGAGCTGCAGGCGTGTCGTGCCGGGAATCGCCACGCGGCCGCGACGCGTCACGCCGCCGTCCGCGCGAAGCGTGACGTCTGCGGACCACCTCGCGATCTCCGCCAGCGGGCCGACGGCGCTCAGGTCTCCCGACAGCGTGCCGCTCGGCGCGGTCTCGACTCGGCCAGCCAGCGCGGTCGTCAGCGCGGTGGCATCGACGCCGTGCCAGGACGCCTTCAGATGCGCATCGGCGTCGCCCAGCGGAATCTCACCGCTCGCGGCGACGCGGCCGCCGGCAATCGAGAAAGCCGCCTCCTCGATGTTGGCGGCCTCAGTGCTCACATGTGACTTCAGCGCGACGTCGGTGAGCACTACACGCGGACCCGACCGGCCTTCGCGCTTTGCGCTTCGGCGGTCCGCCGAAGCTTCAGCGGAGGCGGAAGGGTCCGCGCCGCTGGGGACGCTCAGGGAATCCGATGTCGCTCGGACATCGGCAGTCGGGCTGGCAAACGGACCCGTGGCGCGCACATCCAACGCGATGGATCCGCGCGGCCGTTCGCCTTCCGCGATGCCCCACCGCGCCAGCCGCTCCACGTCCGCGGTCCCGGTCGCGTGCACGTCAACGGAGGGGCCCTTCACGAGCAACGAGAGGACGCCGTCGATCTCGAGCGAGGTTTCCGGCGAACGAAGCGTGACCATCGTCAGCTTCAGCGCCCGGCCGTCGAAGGAGGCGCCGCCGTCGAGCGTGGTGACTTCGGTGCGGTTCCCGCCGACGGCGAGCGTCGCCGGTGCAACGAGCGTCATACGCCCGTCGCTCCGGCCGATGTCCAGTGTCAGGCCCGGAATCGCGAGCGCCAGATCGTTCTGCGCGTCCTTGATGTCGATCACGAACCGCGGCGCGGACAGGTGGGCGATATTGAGCGGCGCCGGCTCGCCGGCCGGCGTGTCCGACGAATCCGGCAGGTTCATGCGGCCGTCGCGGTCGCGTGTCAGCTGAACGTGGCCGTTGGTGACCGCGATCTCGTCGAACGCGACGATGCCGGTGAGCGCGCGAGACGCCAGCGCCGCGCTGACGTAATCGGCCTGGAAGAATGGAAGTTCGGGCGTCCGCTGGGCCGCGATGCGCACCTGCGAGAGGCCGACGGTCAGCGCCGGAAGGTTGTAGTCGAGCCGGGCGGCCTCGATGCGGATGCCGTAGCGCCGCTGCACCTCGGCGACCACGTAGCGCAGCACGGCGCGCCGCACCGGCGGGGTATGCACGACGAGCACGAACAGCCCGACCGCAACCAGGCCAGCGCCTGCCACGAGAGCGAGCCGTCTCATGCCGAACGTCATCGGTGGAGTCCGCCTTCCGCCGGACCATCCTTTATCGTACTCGTCCGAGCGCTTCGATTCTCGCCATCAGTGCGCGCGCGAACCGCGTTGCCTCCTCGTCGGTCGCGCCGCTGGCGCGCAAGCCGGTCCGCAGCGCCGATTCCGTAATCCGCCGGGCTTTCCGGTAGAACCACCGGACGTGCGAGACCGGGATGCCGCGGCCGATCTCCGATCGCTGCCCCTGGTAGCCGAAGTCCACGACCTCGTCGTGGACGGCCGCGACGAAGCCGGGCGTCTGCGCCTCGAAGGCCGCCACGTCCCACCGGTCGCGCGAGACGATCGTCGTGCCCCACTTCCCCATCGCCCCGCCCCAGTCGGTAATCAGATACCGCGCTTCCGATGCGAATCGCGAGACCGGGTACTCGAAGATCGCGGTATTCGATCCGCGCGAGACGTCGCGCCGATCCTTGCTGTCCCAGTTCGACAGCAGCATGACGACGATCTTCAGGCCATCGAGCTGCCGCGTGCCGACAAACGGGTTGTCGTTCCACGCCCAGCTGTGCTCCTCGAAGAGCATCCGCACCGCGCGGTCCTCGAGCTCGAACCGGCCGTCGGTGAAACTGCCGTCCTCCGCGATCAGCGGACGCGCGCGCGTCAGCGTCGTCACGCCGTCGATGCGTCCGCTCGCGACGTAGTGCGTCACCTCGGCGAAGTACCCGCACGCCGCGGCGAAGCGGACGCAGAACGCCTCCGGCTTCGCCTCGTGGCCCCACTTGACCCGCCACAGGCGCCTCTTCGCGTCGCGTATCGCGACGCACGGATGCGAGCCGCTCGTGAGCTCTTCCACGAACTCGAAGGGCGCTGCGGGAACGTACTCGTCGCCGCCGGGTCCGTATCGAAGGTCGTTGGCTTCCTCCGTGTGAATGTCGCGCCAGATGCGGTGGCGCGTGGCCAGCAGCGGCCGGGGACCGGCGCGGCGGATGCGCCAGACGCCGTGCAGGCGCCAGTAGAGATGCAGCGTCCAGAACGTCGCGACGGTGCCCGCGACGACGAGAATAATGATGACCGGCCAGGACACCGTGTTAGGCTCTTATATCGCATGACGGCGAAACCGCTGGACCTCACGCTCGAGGTGGCTCCCAGGGCACGCTTCGACGTGGTGGAATTGAGGTCGCGATTCGCTGCGGAACACGAAGCGCTCGCCGGCTATTCCAACTGCCTGTACTGGTCGTCGCACACGACGGCCGGCTTCCTCGATCGCAGCATCTCGGCACGGCTTCGCGAGCAGAACGTCTCCACCTTCGTCGATGCGTTCCGCACGCTCTTCCCCGAAGGCGCCGGCTACGAGCACGATCAGCTCGATCGCCGCTCCGATCTCGACGCGGTGCAGCGCGCCTCGGAGCCGAAGAACGCCGACTCGCACCTCGCGTTCATGGCGAGCGGGCTGCGCCCGTGCGTCACGCACCCGAACCGCGACGGCGAGGCGGTCTGCTTCGTCGATCTCGACGGCATCGTCGAAGGGCGTCCGCGCCGCCGCCTGGCGCGCGTCATCGGCTTCCGAAGCGAGCGCGTCATCGGCAAGACCCGCATCGAGGTGCCGGTCTCCGAGCATCCGATCGACTCCGTCAATCTCAAGGACCCCCGGCTCGGGATCTACCCGGCGCTGTCGGAGTTCGTGACGCGGACCGGCGCCGGCAAGGGCCGGCTCCGCATCGTCCTCGACCCGTCCGAGCGCCACTCGGCGCTGACCGTGAACGAGTACGAAACGCTGCTGATGAAGTACGACCTGGCGGAGGTGCTGGGGAACCCGCTGCGCTTCGTCGCGCAGCAGTACCGCAACGCGATGAAGAACCCGCGCGCCGTGCCGTCCAAGACGCTCGGCTACGCGAAGTACGACTTCGTCCGCGTGATGAACACCGGCCTCGACACGCTGCGGCTCCGGGGCTCGCTCGTCGAGAAGCTGCTGGCGCGGACGCTGGCCGTTCCCGCGGAGCGCTTCTTCCGCATGCGGCGGTCGGTCAACCTGCTGGTGGCGGAATGCGAGGACGGCAAGGTCGGG
The DNA here is from genome assembly GCA_035635535.1 of Vicinamibacterales bacterium. GTDB lineage: Bacteria > Acidobacteriota > Vicinamibacteria > Vicinamibacterales > UBA2999 > Gp6-AA40. The sequence goes on from DASQAX010000348.1 coordinate 3,691, forward strand.
ATCGTCGAAGGCACGTATCAGAGCCCCATCCTGGTGCAGTGGCAGAGCGCGCCGCGCCGCGCGCGCATCGTCGAGGTCACGCTGACGGAGCTTCGCTAACCACGAAGGCGCGCTTCGCGCGCCGGCACGAAGCACGCGAAGCGTCAATTCGTTTCTCGCGCTCCATTCCCATCCGTTTCACCCGGTTCAACGAGGCGATTGCCAATTGACGTTCACGATGTACCTGTCATCGACCGCATCACTGCACGCAAACAGAAATCGCTCCCCGTCGGGAGACACATCGTACGGTGAGCCCTGCGTCGCCGAGCCGGTGGGGGCGCTGCCTGCGCACGCCGTAAACAGCGACCGCGGCGTCGGCACAGAATCGGAGCGGGCGAAGTCCTTCATCGAAGCGGCGTACACCTTCGAGTCCGGACCGAGATAGGCAAGCTCAGTACCATCGCGATTCCACGTTGGATAGAAGCCTCCTCGCAACGACACCTGAATTTTCCGGCCGGAGGCAGCCGGCGTTCCGGAGAATGGGCGGAGGTAGACCTCGAAGCGCCCTGTCTCATTGGAGTAATACGCAATCCATTTGGTGTCTGGTGAGAAGTGAGGGTCGCGATCGTCAAAGCCCGTATCGATAAAACGAAACGGTTTCATATCGCCAAACGTCGGTGCAATCCAGATGTCTCCGTGCGCTGCACCGTTTGAGAACGCGATCCATCGTCCGTCGGTGGACATGTCTTCGGGATTGGCCCAGTCTGGAAGAGCGTCTATTGGTCGCTCGCCGGCACCCGGGTCCAAAGATGTTTTTTCCCAGGCGCTTCCAACGACGTGATGATTCCGATCAGAAGCAAACAGGATGCGGCGTCCGTCCGCGGACCACGTCTGGCTCCATTCGTTCGCCGGGTCAGTCGTCAGACGAGCAGCGACAGCGCGATCGATCTCGACCATCCATACGTCGCGGTTACCGCCATTCTCGTCCGGGCGGTTGAAGATCACGCGATTACCGTCGGGAGAGATGCGTGGTTGTTCAAACTGCCCCGCTGGTCCGAGCGTACCTGTGCTCACACCATTGCGATCGAACCAGGCCAGATGCTGCGTTGTGGCAGACGGAAGACTCGTAATCAGCACGCGACCATCGATCGAGACGTCGAACAGACCCTGCATACTGATGGCACGGTAGGCAACCTTCATCAGTCGCTCCGCCTGTCCGGACAATGCCTGTCCGTCGAACGGTTGTCGGTATAACTCTCCATCGCGGACGTAGAGCAGCTTTGGGCCTGCGCCCCCAACCGGCGGCACGTACGCCACGTTCGATTGAATGGGAGCAAGGCGGCGTATTTCGTTCGAGTCCAGCGAGCCGGAATACATCGCGTTGTTCTCGCGGTTGGCACACCGGGCTGAAAACAGAAAATGCCTCCCGTCCGGCAGAAAACGCAGCGATCGATGCGAGTTCTCTCCGAGTGACTCATTCAGCGTCGTCAACCGCGTCGACGCGCCGCCGGATGCCGACATCGAGTAGAGCGGCGTCCGATTTCCCGGCGCGTACACGATCTCGCCAGTGCCGCTCCATGCCGCCGTTCCGTCGAACGCGGGAAGCGTCGCGAGTGTTTGCAGGCTGCCGCCGTCGCGGGCAACCTTCTTCAGCTTCGGCTGCGCGTAGAAGCCGATCCACAGCCCGTCGGGCGACCAGAATGGATAGAGCGCGTCGTCGGTGCCAGCGATAGGGCTTGCATTGTCTGAGTCGAGTCGGCGCAGCCACAACTGCCGTCGTCCAGTGGAGTCGGTTGCCGGATAGACGACCATGCTGCCATCTGGCGACACGCGCGGAATGCTGGCATATGCGTTGTTGTGCTCCATGATGAGGCTGAATTGCAGACGACGCTCGGCTGATGGAGCGCGGAGCCGTGCCCCGCCAATAAAGCCGGCGAGCGCAGCCGCAAGCGCGGCGGTCACCCATATCCAGGCACGAATGCGGCGTGGCGGAGCAACAGCCACCACAGGCGGTGCCACCGCCGCGTCGATGTCCAGGCGCAGATCGCCGATATCGCGGAGACGTTGTTTCGGGTTCTTCTCGAGACAGCGACTCAGAAGATGGCGAACGCCAACCGGTGTCTCGGCGGGCAATCGCGACCAGTCGGGTTCGCGCTCCAGCACGGCGACGAGGGTGTCGGAGACCGTGTCACCGCGGAAGGGCGCGCGACCAGCGAGCATCTCGTAGAGGACGCAGCCAAAGGCCCAGATGTCGGTGCGCTTGTCGACGGCCTGGCCGCGCGCCTGCTCGGGGCTCATGTAGGCGGCGGTCCCGACGATCAACCCCTCGCGTGTGTCGTCGACCGTGATGGTCGGCGCTTCCGTGAACGCTCCACCCGTCCCATCGCGCCCGCTCACATCGAGTTTGGCCAGCCCGAAGTCGAGCACCTTGACGACACCCTGCGGCGTGATCTTGGTGTTGGCAGGTTTCAGATCGCGGTGCACGATGCCCTTCTCGTGCGCAGCATCGAGCGCCTCGGCAATCTGCCGAGCGATGTCGAGCGCTTCCGTGACGGGCAGGCCTTTCGATCCGGTGCGTGAGATCCGCTCGGCCAGCGTCTCGCCCTCGACGAGTTCCAGCACGAGCGCCCGTCCGCGCGGGCCGCTCTCCTCGAGGCCGTAGATCGCGGCGATGTGCGGATGATTGAGTGACGCGAGCACGCGCGCTTCGCGCTCGAAGCGGGTGAGGCGATCGGCATCAGCGGTGAAGGCGCGTGGCAGGATCTTGATGGCGACCTCACGCCCGAGGCGGGTGTCACGGGCGCGGTAGACCTCCCCCATACCACCGGCGCCGATGGGTGCGAGGATCTGATAGGCGCCGATGCGACGGCCGACAAGCGTCGAGCGCCCGACGTCGCTCACCAGGCCGGCGGCAGCACCGACCGCGCCACCCGTCAGTACGCCACCAGCGGAGATGTCCTGCGCCAGCAGCGACTCGACCTCGCGGCGCAGCTCCTCGTCGCCCGCGCACGCCTCTGCCAGAAACGCCGTGCGCCGTTCAACCGGCTGCGCCAGCGCAGCGTCGTAGAGCCGTCCGACCGCCGCCCACCGCTCGGGGTCCATAGGGTTCTTCGAGACGGGCGCATTGTAAACCGTGCACGCCCGGGCGTCAGAGGCCAATCAGAAATGAGGCGTGGGAGGCCGACCTGAAGGTCGGCCCCTACGTTCCTGGCTTTCAGAAGACTTCGTGCGCTTCGTGTTTGCGCGCGACGCGCGCTTTCGTGGTGTTCCCCCGCTATCGCGGCAGGC
>DASQAX010000349.1:0-6718 GCA_035635535.1 Vicinamibacterales bacterium
ACCGTCATGTCGCGCGATCGCAGGCGATCGAGATCGTCGCCGTCGAACTGCACGCCATGCACCGCGAGAACCCGGCGATCGAGGAAGCCGAGCCGCTCGAGGTACTCGACGGGCGAGGTGCCGGCCGGCTCCCAGGCGTCCGTCCAGGCGCCGAGCTCTTCGAGCAACGCCCGCCACGGACCCGTCCCGCGCCTGATGAACTCGACTTCCTCCGGCGACTCCCCGAGGTGCACCGTCGTCACCTGCCCCGGGTGGGCGTCGAGATCGGCGCGAATGGCGCCAAAGAGCCCGGGCGAGACCGAATACGGCGCGTGCGGCGCCAGGCTGACGCGCACGCCGCCCCCTTCCGCGGCCGCATCCGCTTTCGCGCGCGCCTCGCGCGTCATGGAGGCGGAATCGGCGGCGTTGAACTTGAAGAGCTCGTAGAACAGCTGCGCGGGCATCGCGGCCTCGCGCAGCAGGCCGGCAGTCACCAGGGTGTTCGAGATGTCCCCAATCAGCCCGGTGCCGCTCGCCCGGGCGTCCGCAATCGCGCCACGTGCCGCATCCAGGATCCGCGGATCGCTCGCATCGGGATACTGGCGCCTGGTGGCCATGATCGTCCGGATCCAGTCCAGGAACCGCTCCGTTCGCGGAACCCGTCCCCGCAGGTACGACAGCTCGAGATGCGTGTGCGCGTTGACGAGCGCCGGGAGGATGGCCGCGTGCCCGAGATCGACGGCGCCGGCCGGCGCCCGATCGTCGACGCCGGCGACGCGCCCGCCCTCGATCGAAACGGAGCCGCGATGAACCGGCTCGCCGGTCATCGGCAGCAGCCATTCGGCTGTGTAGGCGCTCACTGAGACAGGCGGATTCGCTTGCCTTCGCGGCTGCGCGCCGGGTAGTTCCGCAGCTCCTCGGGCACGGAGGCGTCGCCGTCGGCGCGCGCGGTGGCGAGCGAGCGCATCCGCGGCACGTCGCGCTCGCGGACAATCGGGTCGCCCAGCACGTCGTAGTGCATGTTGCGCCGCTTGGGAACGAACCCGGCGTCCTCGATGTTGTCGACGATCTCGAGCTCGTCCATGCAGTAGCTGGCCCCGGCTGCGCGCACGACGTTCTCTTCGATCATCACGCTGCCCATGTCGTTGGCGCCGAACGCGAGGCTGAGCTGACCCACCTTCCCGCCCTGCGTCACCCACGACGCCTGCAGGTTGTCGAAGTTGTCGAGGACGATGCGCGCGAGCGCCAGCGTCCGCAGGTAGTCGATGCCCGTCGCCTCGGTGCCGCCGCGCTCGGTGTGCTCCGGCTGATAGCTCCACGTGATGAACGCGGTGAAACCGCCGGTCTCGTCCTGCACGTCGCGCAGGCGCATCAGGTGCTCGATGCGTTCCTCGTCGGTCTCCACGGTCCCGTACATCATCGTCGCCGTCGTGCGCAGGCCGGCACGATGGGCTTCGCGCATCACGCCGAGCCATTCGTCGCTCGTCGCCTTGCCGTAGCAGTTCAGCAGCGTGCGTACGCGGTCCACGAGGATCTCGGCGCCGCCGCCCGGGATGCTGTCGAGTCCGGCCGCGATGAGGCGCCTGATGACGTCCGGCACCGGCAACTGGTTCAGCCTCGAAATGTGGAGCACTTCGGGCGGCGACAGCGCGTGCAGCTTGAACGCCGGGTACCGCGACTTCACCGCGCGGAACAGGTCCTCGTACCACGCGATCGGCAGGTCCGGATTGTGGCCGCCCTGCAGCAGCAGCTGGTTTCCGCCGACGGCGATCGTCTCGTCGATCTTCCTGAAGATCTCGTCGAAGCCGAGGACGTACCCGTCCGCCGATCCGACGGGGCGATAGAACGCGCAGAAGTTGCAGCGCGCCACGCAGACGTTCGTATAGTTGACGTTGCGGTCGATGATGTAGGTGACGACGCGCTCGGGGTGCTTTCTCGCGCGGATCGCATCCGCGAGTCGGCCGAGCAGGTGCGTCGGCGCGTGGCGATAGAGCTCGAGCGCCTCGGCGCGATCGACGCGTCCGCCGTCCAGCACTTTCCTCGCGAGTCGATCGATCTTCACAAGAATTCCAGCCGCCGCTTCCGTGGGGCCAGCCCCAGGTCCGCCGCGTGGTCGAGGAACAGCTGCAGCCCCCTCTCTTCGTCGGGGCCGAGACCGTAACGCATATTATCCCTTAGGTACACGAGGGCCCGCTGCGTCGCGGCCGCGTCGCCCTTGCCGTACTCGGCGGCAATCTCCGGATACGACCGCACGCCTTCCGCCTGCGCCTCCTGCAGCAGCCGCGTCGTGTCCGCGCCGACGGCGCTCGCGCGGCCCGTCCAGGCCGCGTAGATGAACGGCAAGCCTGTCATCGCGGTCCACTCGGCGCCGAGATCGATCTTGGTCACGCCGAGCGCCTTCGGGTCTGCCTCGAGCGCCGGGTCGCCAATCAGCAGGGCCGCGTCGTAGTCGCGCACCATCGCCGTCAGGTCGGGGCCGTGCGGCACGAACTCCGGCGCAATGCGGTACTTGTATTGACACAGGACGCGGATGAGCGTCACCGAGGTGCGCGAGCTCGTGTCGAGCGCGATGTGCCGGATCTCGTTCAGCGGGCGGCGCGTGAAGAGCGCGACGGATGCGACGGCGCCGCGCGACCCGATGCCGACTCCGGGCACGAACCGGTACTGGTCGGAGCGCAGGTACTCGATCGACGGTACGAGCCCCAGGTCCACTTCGCCGTCGTGGAGGAGGCGCGCGCAGACGGACGGCAGGTCGTATCGCACCTGCCAGCATTCCGGCGAGCGGTCGAGCGCCCACGTCAACGGACGCGCGTTGAGGTAGCCCACGGCGCCAATGCGGACCGGACCCTGGTCCGAGCGAGCGCAGCGAGTCGAGGACATCAGGCGATCAACTCGAAGCGCCCGTCGCGTTCCGCCGGCTCGAGCCCCGCGGCCTCGATGTTGCGCCGCACGTCCTCGAGCGGCGCGCGGCGCCGTCCGTCGGGCGCTTCGTCGCTCGCGGTGACGTTGTCGATGTCGTCGGCCCCGAAGGTGAGCGCCACCTGCGCGAGCTTCGGGCCGTAGCGCAGCCAGTCCACCTGGATGGTCGGGATGTTCGGCGCCGCCAGCCGCGCCATCGCCACGCTCTTCACGTCGTCGTAGCCGGTCGTCGGACGCATCGCGTCGAGCACCATCGGCAGCGGGTTGATGGAGCGAATGGCCGGACACTTCTCCTGGAGCACGGCGGCCACCGCGAAGAGCTTCGCGCGCGCGTCGGCCGGCGCCCTGTCGATGGTCAGCCGCAGCTGGCGGTATCCGGCGGCCACGATCGTCTCGATGACGGCCGCCGCGTCGTCGAGGCCGTCGAGCGGCAGTTCCGCCAGCGCATCGAGGCCTGCGGATCGCAGACGCTCGAGCACGGTCGAGGCCCTGTGCTGCTCCCGGGTCGCGAGCCGCTCCACGTCGAGCCACGAAAAAGCCGATACGGCGCGATTGCCGGCGACGGCGCGCGCCGCCTCGACGGCGGTCACCGCGACCTCGAGCGAATCCGGCTTCCCCGTGACGCGAACCTCGCGCGCGGCAAGCGGCACCGCGTCGGTGAACGGCGCGTCGAACGGGCACAGGGCGACGCGGACGTAGGTCACCTGCGCGCCATGCACACGCCGCCGCACCGTGTCCGCAAGCATGCCCAGCTGCAGGATGTCGGGCGTCGCCGCGAGCTGCGCGAGATCGTCGGCGCCGAGGCGTTCTCCGGCGCCCACCCGCTCCAGCAGCGCGTCGAAGATTGAAGAGATCGTCATGTCTCCATCTCCTTCGCGACGCGCGTCGCCAGCGCGAGCGCATCGAGTCCGTCGCGTCCGGTCACGCCGGGACTCCGGCCGTCGCGGACGGCGTCGATGAAGTCTGCGAGCTCGCGGTGCAACGGCTCTTCGTGCCTGACGTCCATCTTGCCGCCCTGGATGATGGGGCGCGCGCCGTCCTTGACCAGGCGGAATACCTCGAGCTCCTGCGCCGCGTAGTCGATCGACACGTACGAGTCGTGCTGAAAAAAGCGCGCCTTGCGCACGCGCTCGCGGCTGATGCGGCTCGCCGTCACGTTGGCAATGCAGCCCGACGCGAACCGCAGGCGTGCATTCGCGATGTCGGCCTTGGGCGTGAGCACGTTGACGCCCACCGCCTCGATGGCCACGACCTCCGACCTCACCACGCTCAGCAGGAGATCGAGATCGTGAATCATGAGATCGAAGATGACGTCGATGTCGAGGCTGCGCTCGGGAAACGTGCCGAGGCGGTGAATCTCGATGAAACGCGGTTCCGAAATCAGCGGCAGCGCCATCGCCACCGCCGGGTTGAACCGCTCGGTATGTCCCGTGGCGAGCAGCGCGCCGCGGCGCTCGGCGGCGTCCACAAGGCGATCGGCATCCGCGACGCTGGGGGCAATCGGCTTCTCGACGAGCGTGGCAACGCCGGCCTCGAGAAACGGCAGCGCGACCTCAACGTGGGCGATGGTCGGCACGGCAACAGTCACCGCGTCCACCCGGCCCAGCAGCTCGCGCGAATCTCCGAACACCTGGCCGCCGAACTTCGACGCAATCTCCTCCGCCCGTGGCCGATTCGTGTCGCAGATGCCGACCAGCTCGACGCCCTCCATCGACGCGAGCAGACGCGCGTGGTGCTGCCCGAGGTGTCCGACCCCGATGACGCCGACGCGAACGTTCATCTAGCCTGTGGGGCGAGCCTTGCCAGGCTCGCCCGGCGGACCCGACAGGGTCCGCCCCACAATCGTTATGCCCGCTTCGTCCGCGGAGGCGAGGATCGCCTCGCCGTCAATCATGAGCGTCCTGCCCGCGTCCACCGACAGCGCGTTCGCGCCCGCCACGCGCATCGCCTCGATGGTCGCCACGCCGACGACGGGGACGTCGAAGCGCATGTCCTGCTTCGGCTTCGCCACCTTGATGATGCGGACGCCGGGACCGGCGAGATGCCCGGCGCGGCCGATCACTTCGTCGGTCCCTTCCATCGCCTCGACGGCGACGACCGCCTGGTGCTTCACCGCGATCGTCTGCCCGATGTCGAGCGCCGCAATCGCGTCGGCCATCCGGTAGCCGAACTCGAAGTCCTTCTGCTCGTCCTCCGTCGGCGCGCGCCTGGTCAGCACGCCGGGGCGCGCCAGCAGCGGCTGCAGCAGCGCCGTCGAGTCGAGCAGTTCGATGCCGCGGTCGTGCAGGACGCTGGCCACGGCGCCAATCAACCCGTCCGTGTTCTTCGAGGTGAGCTGCCTGAGGACGCTGAGGAACGTGAGGTCCGGGACGATGCCGCCGGAGAAGATCTTCGTGTGCTTGACCTGGCCGGCCATGACGGCATGCGTCACCCCGGCCTCCTTCATCACCGAGATGCACTTGCCGAGCTGGCCGAGCGAGATCCAGTGAATCGCCGCGCCCTGCCGGCGCGCCGCGTCGTTCAGCTCCGGCAACGTCTCTTCCTTCGCCGCGACAATCGTGACCTCGTGCCCCTGCGCGCGCGCCGCGTCGAGCACGAGAAACGGGAACCGCCCGTTGCCGGCGATGAGCCCCAGCTTCATTCGTCGGCGACCAGCTCCTCGGTGCGCCGCGTGGGGCGGCGGAGAATGACGCCGCGCTGGGACGTGCGGATGAAGTCCACCACGTAGCGCACCTCCGGCGAGGTCAGCGTCGGGTCCGCCTCGATCTGCTCGAGCGCGTGCGTGGTGTTGGCCTGCAGCAGGCAGCGGTACGCGCGCTTGAGCTGGTTGATGGTGTCGGAGCTGAAGCCGCGGCGCGCCAGGCCGATGCTGTTGACGCCGAAGATGCGCGCCGGGCGGCCGCCGATCGTCCGCCCGAACGGCAGCGCGTCCTTCGTCACCACCGAGTAGCCGCCGATGAACCCGTGCTTGCCGACCCGGCAGAACTGGTGGACCGCGGAACCCGCGCTGATGTTCGAGAAGTCCTCGACGGTCACGTGGCCGCCGAGCGTCGCGTGCGGCCCGAAAATCGTGTGGCTGCCGACGTGACAGTCGTGCGCGACGTGCACGTACGCCATCAGCAGGTTGTTGTCGCCGATGCTCGTGTGGCCGCCGCCGCCGGCGGTGCCGCGGTTGATCGTCGCGAACTCGCGAATCGTGTTGCGCCGGCCGATGGTCAGCCGCGTCCGCTCGCCCTTGTACTTCAGGTCCTGCGGCGCCAGGCCGATCGACGCCATCGGGAAGATGCGCGTCTCGTCGCCGATGTCCGTCCAGCCGTCGATGACGACCGACGCGTCGATGCGGCAGCGGCGCCCGATGGTGACCTCGGGCCCGATCGAGCAGTTGGCGCCGACGATGGTCCCCTCGCCCAGCCGTGCCGAGGGATGCACGGCCGCGGTGGGATCGATGTACGCCGCGCCCGGCTCGACGGCGAGCAGCAGCTCGGCTTCCGCAACGCGCTGGCCTGCGACGTAGGCGACCGCCGCGATCTTCGCGAGCCTCGACCGCCGCCGCACGATCGAGACCTCGAGCATCAGCCGATCGCCGGGCAGCACCTGGCGCCGGAACTTGGCCTGGTTGACGCCGCGCAGCGCCACGCGCGTCGTCGGCGTGACGCCCGGCTGCTCGAGGATCAGCACACCCGCAAGCTGCGTGAGCGCCTCGATCGTCAGGACCGCGGGCATCACGGGCGAGCCGGGAAAATGTCCGGGGAAAAAATCTTCGTTGATCGTGAGGTTCTTGAACGCCGTGAGCCGGCCGCCCGGCTCGTGCTCCCCGACC
>DASQAX010000350.1:0-23092 GCA_035635535.1 Vicinamibacterales bacterium
CCCGCTGATCGGATCCTTCAGGCGCTGGTTCGCGAACGGGAACACGCCTTCGGCGTACAGCTGGTCCTGCCGGTTGCGTTCCGTGCGTCCGGGCTGCGAGAAGCGCGAGTTCATGTTGATGCCGTCGGCCGCCGCGATCCACTGCAGCATCCCGTCGAACACGATCTTCCCGTTCTCGGCCTGGTTGAAACCGAACGTGCGGAAGTCGTTCAGCATCCGACCGGGCTGGGAAGAGATCTCCGTGTAAATACGCGTGATGTCGCCCGCGAGTGGATTCCGGGTTCCGTCCTCGTCAGCCTGCTCGTAGCGGAGAAACGCGTTGAAGTCGCGCACCGCGGCAAAGCCGACACCGTTCACCGTGGGATCCTTTGCGGTGTACGAGAGCTCGTAGATGTCGCCCTGCGTGAACCGCGCCCCCTGCGGCAGCAGATGAATCGACGTCCCCTCCGCGTCGTACGCCCAGCCGCTTGCCGGCACGACCTGCGGCACGTCGTCGAGACGCACGCGGTGCGTCAACTTCGCTTTCGACTGATCGAGCGTCGCGGCCGGGTAGTTGAGCTCGTATGCAGCGGCGCCGCTGACGATGTATTCGTACGACGGACCGGTAATCGCCGATCCATCGGGGTTCTTCGCCACCGGCAGCGTGATCGTGGTGTTGTAGTTCCCGTCGTCTGTGCCCGCGCTCGCATCCCAGCCGCTCCAGACCATCGTGTAGCCGCGAGGCAGCAGGAACGTGTTGGCGAGCTTGACGGGATCCTTCTCCGCACCGGGGTCGTTGCCCCCGGCGCCACGGTTCAACGACTCGTGCGTCTTCCGTCCGCGGTTCGGCGGCTCGTACATCATCTTGTGACTGCCTTTCGCGAGGTCAATCGGCTTGAGGATGTAGAAGTCGAACGCGTACTCGACCTTGCCGCGCGCATTCCGCGGCGCGAGCTTGATGTCAACGATCACTGAGTTCTTCGGATCGTTGGGATCGAGCTCGCCGTACGCCTTGCCGACCAGCTTTTCGTACTGGCCGACGTCTTTGAAGGCGTAGCCGCCAAAGGCGGGCGACTCCTTCGTGACGATCCTGATCTTCGTGATGCGCGCGTCGGCTGCGGACGCAGCGACGAGCAGAAGGGCTGCGGCAAAAACGACTTTTATGCGCATAGCGGCCGAATATTACCGCGTTTCTGGTTAAATACGGGCCATGCAACAGCGGCACGCGGCAGTCGTCGAGCGGCCCGTCAACACGGCCGGCCAGGTGCTGTTTGCCAGCATGATTGGCACCACCATCGAGTTCTTCGACTTCTATATCTATGCAACCGCGGCCGTGCTGGTGTTCCCGCGGCTCTTCTTCCCGGCCTCCGACCCGGCATCGGCGGTCCTCGCGTCGCTCGCGACGTTCGCCATCGCCTTCATCGCCCGGCCCATCGGGTCGGCGCTGTTCGGCCATTTCGGCGACCGGATCGGCCGCAAGGCCACGCTCGTCGCGGCGCTGCTGACGATGGGCATCTCGACCGTGGCGATCGGCATCCTGCCGACCTACGCGTCGATCGGCGTCGCGGCCCCCGCGCTGCTCTCGCTGTGCCGCTTCGGCCAGGGACTCGGGCTCGGCGGCGAGTGGGGCGGCGCCGTGCTGCTCGCCGTCGAGAACGCGCCGCCGGGCCGGCGGGCGTGGTACGGCATGTTCCCGCAGCTTGGCGCGCCCATCGGCTTCTTCTTCTCGGGGGGCGTGTTTCTCCTGCTGTCCGAACGGCTCACCAACGATCAGTTCTTCGCCTTCGGGTGGCGCATCCCGTTCCTCGCCAGTGCCGCGCTCGTGCTCGTCGGCCTGTACGTGCGGCTCACGATATCGGAGACGCCGGTGTTCCGCGCGGCGCTCGCGCGCGAGCAGCGCGTCCGGATGCCGATGTTCGTCGTCCTGCGCGACCACCCCGGCACCCTCGTCACGGGGATCCTGGCGTCGCTGGCAACCTTCGTCCTCTTCTACCTGATGACGGTCTTCGCGCTGTCGTGGGGAACGACGGCGCTGCAATACAGCCGCGCGACGTTTCTGATCATTCAGCTGGTGGGCATCGTGTTCTTCGCCTTGACCATCCCGTTGAGCGCGGCGCTGGCCGAACGCGGGAGACGGGTGACGCTGATCTGGGTGACGGTCGGGATCGGCGCCTTCGGGCTCGTGCTCGCGCCGATGCTGTCGGCGGGCATCGGCGGCGCGACGCTGGCGATGGTCGTCGGCCTGTCGCTGATGGGACTGACGTACGGGCCGCTCGGCACCACGCTGTCGGAGCTGTTCCCGACCGCGGTGCGCTACACCGGCAGCTCGCTGACGTTCAACCTCGCGGGCATCTTCGGCGCGTCGCTCGCGCCGTACATCGCCACGTACCTCGCGACGAAGTACGGGCTTCAGTACGTCGGCTACTACCTGACCGGCGCCGCGGCGCTCACGCTCGTCGGCCTGCTCGGCATCCGCGAGACCCGCGATCGACAACTCTAGCCGGGTCCTACGTACGTGGGGCGGGTCCCGCGGAGCAATCGAGATCCATGCGACGCGGACCCGCCGGAGTTTTGTGACGAGATCGAGCGCTCGATCACGATTTTCGGCATCACACGGCTGCACAGCGGCTCGAACCCGCTCATTCTCACGGCCGCTGGAGCGGCACCCGCTTTGCCTCTCGTCCCGCATGACCCCAGAGGAGCCGAAGAAGGAGCCGAAGAAGGCGCGCTCGAAAGACGAACTGCTCATCGCCACGGCGATCGCGGTCGTGTGCGCGTTCGCGCTGGTCGTCTTCGCGGCGCGGCAGACGCCCGTCGCCGGTCGCGACGGCCGCGGTCTGTCGCGCGCCCAGATCAATGCCGCGGAGGAGCGCGCGATCTGGGCCGAGCCGAAAGGCACCGCGTCGAGCGGCAGGGCGACCGTCACGATGACGGGCTGCGTCGAGAAGCACGGCGACAGCTTCAGGCTGACCGACACGGAAGGCGACGATGCGCCGCGCTCGCGCAGCTGGAAGTTCGGCTTCTTCAGGAGGGGCAACGTTCCGCTCGAGCTCGTCGACGGCGCCCAGACGGCGCCCTTCAAACATGTAGGCAAGCGCGTCCGCGTCACCGGCACGCTCGACGATCGCGAGCTGACGCTTCGATCGCTGCGCCGCGTCGCGGATTCCTGCAGCTAGGCGTGCTATAACGGGGACCGCCCTTGGGTGTGTCCTCCAAGCCGCTCTTCGACCCGCTTGTCGGGAAGACCATCGCGCATTACGAGATTGCCGCCAAGCTCGGAGGCGGCGGCATGGGTGTCGTCTACAAGGCGAGGGACACGAAGCTCGGCCGACAGGTCGCGCTGAAGTTCCTGCCGGCCGAGTGGAGCCACGACGAGCAGGTCAAGCAGCGGTTCATCCGCGAAGCGCAGGCCGCCTCCGCCACCGACCATCCGAACATCTGCCCCGTCCACAGCATCGAATCGACCGTCGACGATCAGCTGTTCATCGTCATGGCGTACTGCGACGGCCAGACGCTGAAGCAGCGGCTCGAGAAGGGACCGCTGGGGATCGACGAATCGCTCTGGGTGGCGACGCAGGTGGCCGACGGCCTGGCCAAGGCGCACGCGCAGGGCGTCGTGCATCGCGACGTCAAGCCCGGCAACCTGATGCTGACCGAGGACGGCGTCAGGATCCTCGATTTCGGCCTTGCCAAGTTCGCCGATTCGCTGCAGCTCACGCTCGCCGGCTCGATGATTGGCACGGTCGCCTACATGTCGCCCGAGCAGGCGCGCGGCGAAGAGGCCGATGCGCGCAGCGACATCTGGGCCCTCGGCGTCGTCCTGTACCAGATGCTGACGGGCGAGCTGCCGTTCAAGGGCGGCTACCCGGAGGCGGTCTCGCACGCGATCCGGACCGAGGAGCCGGCACCGCTTCGATCGAAGAACGCCAGCGTGTCGATCGACGTCGACACCTTCGTGCTGCGCGCGCTGAAGAAGAACCCGAAGGAACGCATCCAGACCGCTCGCGAGATGGCGCGCGGCCTGCGCCACCTGCAGGGGATGACGGTCCCGCAGGACCTCCAGACGCAGGTGATTCCCATTTCCCGGCGCTCGATCGTCGTGCTGCCGTTCGTCAACCTGACCGAGGGCGACGACTACTTCGCCGACGGCCTGATGGACGAGATCATCACGGACCTCTCGAGCGTGCGCGCGCTGCGCGTCATCTCGCGGACCTCCAGCATGCGTCTCAAGGGGAGCGCGGAGCAGCTCAGCGAGATCGCCTCCAGCCTCGGCGTGCAGTACCTGCTCGAGGGGTCGGTCCGGCGCAATGGGCCGTCGCTCCGCGTCACGACGAAGCTGATCGACATCGCCAGCGATTCGGCCGTCTGGGCGCACAAGTACTCCGGCACGAACGAGGACGTCTTCACCATCCAGGAATCGATCTCGCGTGGCATCGTGGACGCGCTCCACCTCGTCCTGAGCCCGCGCGAAAGCGAGCGCCTGGTGGCCCGCCCGCTGGACGACATCCGCGCCTACGAGTCGTACCTCAAGGCGAAGCGCGAGATGCTGACGTTCACCAAGGAAGGGCTCGACCGCGCGCTGGCGTTCCTCGAGAGCAGCGAACGGCTCGTCGGCGAGAACATCCTGCTGCTGTCGGCAACCGGGCACGTCTACTGGCAATACGTGAACGCCGGCATCGACAACAATCCGGTTTACCTGGAAAAGGCGCGCGCCGCCGCGGAGCGGATCCTCACGCTCGCGCCGGAGTCCGAGCACGGGCACCGGTTGCTCGGCCTCGTGCAGGTCCACGAGGGGAACGTGCGCGAGGGCATCCGCAGCCTCAAGCGGGCGCTCGAGATCGACCCGAACGACCCCGACACGCTCGTCTGGCTGTGCGTCTTCTGCGGCAACACCGGCAAGTCGGCCGCCGCGCGTCCGTGGGCGGAGCGGCTGAAGCTGATCGATCCGCTCACGCCGCTCTTCCAGGTGATTCCCGCCATGCTGGCGGCAATGGAGGGGCGGTTCAAGGAGGCCATCGAGGCGTTCGCGCCGCAGTACGCCGGCAATCTGGACAACCCGGGCGTCAGGCTCGCCTACGGCCAGACGCTCGCGCTGGGCGGCCGTGTAGACGAGGCCTTGCCGATCTTCGACGCGCTCGTCCGCGACCTGCCGGACAGCCCGTTCGCGCAGCTGGCGGGGTTCTACGCATGCGCGTTCCGGGGCAACCGCGAGGCCGCCAGGGCCAGCGTCACTCCAGAGGTGCAGGCGGTCCTGGGCAGCGATCCACAGTACTCGTGGTTTCTCGCGGAGTGCTACGCGGTCATCGATGACCGGCACTGCGCGCTCGAGTGGCTCGATCGCGCCGCGTCGCGCGGCTTCATCAACTACCCGCTGCTTGCCGAACGCGACCCGCTGCTCG
This sequence comes from Vicinamibacterales bacterium, assembly GCA_035635535.1. Lineage (GTDB taxonomy): Bacteria > Acidobacteriota > Vicinamibacteria > Vicinamibacterales > UBA2999 > Gp6-AA40. Next base: position 5,379 of record DASQAX010000350.1, read on the forward strand.
AGCCGCTTCGAGGCGAGCCCGCGTTCCAGGAGTTGATTGCCGGCGTGAAGCGCCAGTGGGAGAGCTTCACGGTATGACGGCCGTGCCCCGCCGAAGCGCGAAGCGCGAAGGCGGACAGGCCGACGTCGTCCTCGTCAGCATGCCGTTTGGCGAGTTGTTCTCTCCCTCGATGGGCCTGAGCCTCCTCAAGGGCGCCCTCAACCGCGACGGCATTTCCAGCGTGGTCCGCTACTTCGGTCTTCCCTTCGCCAGGCGCATCGGACGATCGCTGTACTTCGACCTGTCGAGCGACGACCGCGTATCGGCCCGCCAGCTGGCCGGCGAGTGGCTGTTTGCCGGGGCGCTGTTCGACCGCACCGCCGAGGACGACGAGCGGTACTTCGACAGCATCCTGCGCTGTCGTTCGGGCTGGGTCATCGACGACGTCGCCCCGCTCCATCCGGCGACGATCCGGCGGCTCGCGGACAACCGCCGGCACGTCGAACCGTTTCTCGACGAATGCGCCGGCGACATCCTCGCGCTGCGCCCGCGGCTGATCGGCTTCACGACCGTCTTCCAGCAGCATCTCGCGTCGCTCGCGCTGGCGCGCCGGCTGAAGGCACGCGCGCCGGACATCGCCATCGTCTTCGGCGGCTCGAATTGCGAAGGCGTCATGGGCGCGGAAACGGTGCGCCAGTTTCCGTTCGTCGACGCGGCCGTGTCCGGCGAGGGCGACCTGATCTTCCCGGAGATCGTGCACCGGGTTTTCAAGGGAACTTCGCTCGCCGGTCTCGACGGCGTGAAGACGCGCGAGACGGTGAAGCGCGAGTTCCTCTTCGGGTCGTTCGACAACGCGCCCCCCGTGCGCGACATGGACGCGCTCCCCTACCCGGACTTCGACGACTTCTTCGCCGAATTCAACGCGACGGGCTTCAAGGGGACGTGGCAGCCGCGTCTGTTCTTCGAGACCTCGCGCGGCTGCTGGTGGGGCGAGAAGAAGCACTGCACCTTCTGCGGCCTCAACGGCCAGACGATGGAGTTCCGGAGCAAGAGCGGCGCGCGCGCGCTCGAGGAGCTCACCTTCATCGTCAGGCGCCACCCGGGGTGCGAGATCCAGGTCGTGGACAACATCCTCGACATGCGCTACTTCAACGATTTCCTGCCCGCGCTCGCGGCCAGCGACCTCGAGGTGGACCTCTTTTACGAGACCAAGGCGAACCTGAAGAAGGAGCAGGTGCGGGCGCTGCGAGACGCCGGCGTCACGCAGATCCAGCCGGGGATCGAGAGCTTCAGCGACGCCGTGCTGACGCTGATGCGAAAGGGCGTCACCGCGCTCCAGAACATCCAGCTCCTGAAGTGGTGCACCGAGCTCGGCGTGCGGCCGTACTGGAACGTCCTGTGGGGCTTTCCGGGCGAGCCGCCCGACGACTACCGGCGGATGGCCGACATCGTGCCGCTGCTCACGCACCTGGTTCCGCCGATCGGCTTCGGCGGCCTGCGGCTCGATCGGTTCAGCCCGAACTTCTTCGACGCCGGGAAGTTGGGGTTCGCCAACGTCCGGCCGCTGCCCTCCTACCAGCACGTGTATCCGCTGCCGCCGCCCGCGGTCGCGAACCTCGCCTATCACTTCGCCTTCGATTACCTGCGCGAACAGCACGTGGACGAGTACATCGGACCGCTGCTGAAGGAGCTGCGCGCGTGGAAATCGCTCGGCGGCGAGAGCTCGCTGTTTCACGCGGCGATGGGCGCCACGCTCGTGATTTGCGACACGCGCCCGGCCGCCCGGACGGCTGTCACGGTTCTGTCCGATCTCGACCGGCTGCTGTACCTGCAGTGTGACGGGGTGGCCGATGTCCGCGGGCTGGCCGAGATCGCGCGGAGCGAGGGGTACGAGGCGACCGAGGACTCGATTGCCGAACGCCTCGCGCCGATCTGCGCCAGCGGCCTGATGCTGCGGGACGGACGCCGGTACCTCGCCCTCGCCGTCAGGCTTGGCGCGTACAAACCGACACGCACGGCACGACGCGCGCTGCGGAAGACGATGGCGCGCGAGCAGGTCGACGCGCAGGCCGTGCAGGAGCTGCTGGTTTCGGTGTCCCGCAGATCCCGTTCGTACACCGAGAGGAGGGTGTGATGGCCAAGAAGAAGGGTGGGGCGAAGAAGAAAGCGACCAAGAAGAAGGGCGGTAAGAAGAAGCAGGGCCCGGTCAAGTCGTTCTGATCCTGCAATCCCCGGGGGTGGGCTTGCCCCGCCGAAGCCCCGCCGAAGCCTCGGCGGAGGCGGGCGAAGGCGGGTTGACAGGCCCGCCCCGACACGGCACAGTTCACCCGCCATGAAGAAAGCCGTGCTGCTGCTCTGCCTTACCCTTGCCGGCGGATCGATGCCTCTGCGCGCACAGGACGCACGAGCCTCGCTCGAGGCCGTCAGCGCCGCGCTCGGCGCGGGCAATCTCCGCACCATTGAGTTCTCGGGCCGCGGGTTCGACTACATCTTCGGCCAGCCGTACGACGCGTACTCACCGTGGCCGCGCTTCGCGGTGCCGACGATGACCGTGACGATCGACTACGCGACGCCCGCGATGCGTGACGACCGGCGGCGGCAGCAGTTCGAAAATCCCCCGCTTGGCGGAGGATTCCAGCCGCTTGCCGGCGAGCTGCGGCAGATCTGGGTGATGAGCGGCGCCTTCGCGTGGGACATGGCGGGCGCCTCTGCCGTCCCCGCGGCGCCGGAGCGCGATTTCCGGTCCGCCATCGACGGCCGGCTCACGCAGATCTGGATGACGCCGCAGGGGTTCATCAAGGCCGCCCTCGCCAACGGCGGCACCTCGCGCAGCGAGACTATCCGTGGCGCGAAGAAGACGATCGTGACGTTCACAGCGCCGAACAAGATGAAGTTCGAGGGAGTGATCGGCGATCAGAACCTGGTCGAGCGCATCGAGACGTGGTACGGCTCACCGGTGCTCGGCGACACGAAGTTCGAAGCTGACTTCAGCGCCTACAAGGACTTCGGCGGCGTGAAGTTCCCGACCCGCATCGTCCAGCGCAACGGCCCGTATCCGATTCTCGATCTGACCGTCACGGACGTGAAGCCGAACGCCGCGGTCTCCATCGAGGTTCCCGCGAACATCCGCAATGCGCCCGCGGCCGCGCCGGCAACGCTGCAGGCGGAGAGAGTCTCCGACGGCATCTGGATAGTCCAGGGAGGCGCCAAGAGCGTCGCCATCGAGATGAAGGACCACCTTGTCGTCGTCGACGCGCCGGAGACGGAGGCGCGGTCAGTTGGCGTCATCGAGGCGGTGAAGCGCGCGATTCCGGGCAAGCCGATCCGGTACCTGATCAACACGCATCACCACTTCGATCACTCGGGCGGCGTGCGGACGTACGCCGCCGAGGGCGCGACCATCATCACGCACCAGAGCAACATCGCGTTCTACGAGAACATGTGGCGGAACCCGCGGACGGTCATGCCCGACCGCCTCGCGAAGTCAGGGCGCACGCCGCTGTTCGAAGGCGTGACCGGAACGCGCATGCTCAACGACGGCTCGCGCGAAATCGACATCTACCATTACGCCGGCAACATGCATAACGCCGGCATGCTGATGGTGTACCTGCCGCGCGAGCGGATGCTGATCGAGGCGGATTCATGGACACCGCCGGCCCTCGTCGGCGATGTCCCCGGCGGCGTGGCGAACCTCGTGCACTTCTACGAGGCGGTGCAGCGGCTGCAGCTCGACGTGGACCAGGTGGTGCCGATCCACGGACGGCTGACGACCTTCGACGAAGTGAAGCAAGCGGTGCAGACGCACGGCAAGACCCAGTTGTGGACCAATTAATGCCTCTACGAGGAGTGACCATGGCAAACCTGACCGGCACGCAGGCGTCCGACTGGCGTTCGGACGGCTCGCTCGCCTACGGCCTGTTCCGCTTCACCTTCGGGGTCAACATCATGATGCGCGGCATCGTCCGCATTGCGATGGGGCTTCCCGCGTTCCAGACCTACATGCTCACGCAGTTCAAGGACGTGCCGGTGATGCCGCCGGCGTTTCTCATCCCGTTCGCGTCCGTGCTGCCGTTCGTGGAGACACTGATCGGGCTCTGCATCGTGGTCGGCTTCCAGACGCGCGCCGCGCTCGTCGCCGGTTCGCTGATGATCGCGGCGCTGACGTTCGGGACGATGCTCCGCCAGGACTTCACGATCGCATGGCTGCAGGTCGATTACGCGATCGCCTTCTTCATCCTGATCGCGCTGCGCTCGTGGAACCTGATTTCCGTGGACGCGATGATGCGGAAGGGGAGGACCGAAACCGCCGCGCCCGCGCGGATCGCCTAGCTTCGCTTCGCGCCGGCTTCGATCCGGCCGCGCACCGTCGCGCCCTCGGCCATCAGGAACTTCGGCGCGACGATGTCTCCTTCCACCGAGCCGGTCGAGAGCAGCTCGACCTTCTCGGTGGCGTGCACCGCTCCCGTCACCGAGCCGCTGATCGTGACCGCCTTCGCGGTCAGATCCGCCTTGACGGCGGCGCCGGGCCCGATCGTCAGGCTGTGGTTGCCAAGCTCGATGGACCCCTCGACGCCACCGTCGATCGTGAGGTCCTCATTGCTGATGATGCGTCCCTCGACGCGAAGGGCTTTCCCGACCCAGGCGGCGACGCGCCGCTCGCTGAAGGTAGTGTCGTCGGCCATACGCCATTATGTTCGGCGTCACGCCTTGACAGCCATAGAACCTCAGCAGAGAATCCGCCGACTTGGTGGCAGCGGGCGGCGGGCGGCGGGCAGGAGAGCGTGGGATGCGACATCTGGTGGTCGGTCTTGTTCTGGTCATCACGGCGGCAACCAACGGCGCGGCCGTACGCGGTCAGGCAGGAGAGCCGGGCTTTCTGAGGCGGAATTTCTCGCCGGTTGCCTACCTGAAGGCCTCGAACCCGCGTGCCGACGCCAAGCTCGGGTTCGGCAGCGCGCTGACGGGCCGCACGCTCGCCATGAGCCGCGACGGCAACACGATCGCGGTAGCCGCGCCGGACGAAAGCAGCGCGGCCACGGGCGTCAACGGGAACCAGAGGGACGACACGGCCGGCGGCGCGGGCGCGGTGTATGTCTTCACGCGGCCCGGCGCGGGCAGGCCGTGGGCGCAGGAGGCGTACCTCAAGGCGTCGAACACCGACGCGTATGACAGCTTCGGCTTCTCCCTCGCGATCAGCGCCAACGGCAACACGCTCGCGGTGACGGCGACGCGCGAGGACAGCAGCGCACGAGGGATCAACGGCAACCAGGCCGACAACAGCGCCGAGGATTCCGGGGCGGTCTACGTCTTCGCGCGCGCGGGCGGCAGATGGGCGCAGCAGGCCTACGTCAAGTCGTCGAACTCGGATGCCGGCGACCAGTTCGGCTGGTCGGTCACCCTGAGCGACGACGGCAACGTGATGGCGGTCGGCGCCTCGACCGAGGCGAGCAACGCGCGCGGCGTCAACGGCAACCAGGCCGACAATTCCGCCGCGAACGCGGGCGCGGTCTACGTGTTCACGCGAGGCGGCTCCGCCTGGTCGCAGCAGTCGTACCTCAAAGGCGAGCAGACGGACGCCGGCGACCTCTTCGGCTTCTGCGTGGACCTGTCGGGCGACGGCAGCACGCTCGCAATCTGCGGGTACGACGAGGATGGCGGCGTCCCCGGCGTCAACGGCAACCAGGCCGACAACTCGAAGGGCGGCTCCGGCTGCGCCTACATCTTCGTGCGCGACGGCGCGTCGTGGAAGCAGACGACCTACCTGAAGCAGTCGAACCTGAATCACAACCAGGATGCGTTCGGCTCGGCGATCGCGCTCAGCGGCGACGGCAGGACGCTGGCCGTCGACGCGGCGGACGAGGACGGCACGGTCGGCGGCATCAACGGGGCGCAGTACGCCGGCGAGCAGATTGGCGACAACTCCAACGGCGCGCTCTACGTGTTCGTCAACACGAACGGCACCTGGTCGCAGCAGGCCTACATCAAGTCGTCGAACATCCGCGTCAACGACCTGTTCGGCAGCCGTCTCGCCATCAGCCGCGACGGCAGCGTCCTGGCGGCGTCCTCGATGCTGCAGGGCGGCGGCGGCCGCGGCGCGGGCGCGAATCAGCAGGACTTCTCGGCGGACGAGTCCGGCGCGGTGTACGTGTTCACGCGCGCGGGCACGACGTGGACGCAGCACGCCTACCTGAAGTCGCCCAACTCGGACGCGTACGACGAGTTTGGATCCGGCGTCGCGATGAGCGGCGACGGCAACACGCTGGCGATCGCGGCGTTCGGCGAAGACGGCGGGTCGAGCGGCGCCGGCGGGAACCAGGCGGACAACTCGGTTCGGGCTTCAGGTGCTGTCTATATCTACTAGGTCCGCCTGAAGGCGGACTCTACCGGACCGCGTTGGAGTCCAGCTTTAGCCGGATGCCCTGGCCCTATCCACAACAAATTCCGCCGCCGCGAGATCTTCCACCGCCAACCCCAGCGATCGAAACAGCGTGATTTGATCCGCTGAGGTCCGGCCCTTCCTCTTTCCGACGATCAACTCGCCGAGCTCGCCGATCTGCTCCGGGCCCGCGATCAGCCGGTCCGACAGCGCGCGAAGGTAATCACCGGCTTCGGCGCACAGCGACTCGCGCCGATCGCAGAACGCCACCGCGTCCGCGTAGATGCGCGGGTCGATCTCCCACGCCGCCGGCCGGCTGGCGCCGACGGCGTTGACGTGCGCGCCCGGGCGCAGCCATTCGCGCGCGACGACGGGCGTCGGCGAGTCGGTGACGGTGACGACCACGTCAGCGGCGCGGACGGCAGCCTCCGCGCTCTCCGCCGCGTCGACCGGACACGCCGCGCCCGGGGCGGCCGCGTCCACGAACCTGCGCGCGTGCTCGCGCGTGCGCCCGGCCACCAGCACGCGCATGAACGGGCGGACGAGCGGAATCGACTCGAGATGCTTCCGCGCCTGAACGCCGGTGCCGATGATCGCCAGGACGCCCGTATCCTGCCGCGCCAGCAGTCGCGTCGCGAGCGCGGACACCGCGGCGGTCCGAATGGCGGTCACCGCCGACGCGTCGAGCAGCGCGCGCACCTGCCCGGTCTCACCGTCCGAGAGAATCACCTGGCCCTGGTGGCTGTCGAGCCCGCGCGAGGGGTTGTCGTTGAGGACGAAGAGCAGCTTGGTGCCGAACATCGGCCTGGGCGCCGACCGGTGCGCCGCCATCCACATGGTTCCGCCGTCGACGCCAGGCGGCGCCCAGAACGTGCGGACCGGCTGTGTGAGGAGACCGCGGTCGAGGTCGGCGAGCGCCTGCTCCATGACGCCGATGCAGTCGCGCATCGGCAGGAGACGCTCGACCTGATCGGAATCGAGAATCAGGACGGACACGTGCGCGCCTGAAATCCCAAAAGCCAAATCCCAAGCCCCAACCCCCTCGGAAGGGGATCGGGAATTGGGATTTGGGATTTGGAGCTTGGGATTTAATTCGTGCCCGTCCCCCGGAGCGTGATCTTCGACACGCGCCAGTTGCCGATCTCGGCCGCCCAGAGCTCGTTTTCGGTGCGGCACTCGAGCTGGTTCACCGCGTTGAACTCCTTCGCGATGCGGCCCGCGTGCCCGAAGGTCCCGAGCAGCTTGCCGGTGAGGTCCACCTTGAAGATGTTGCCCTCGGCGTCGATGTCCTCCGGCGGATTCGAGTTCGACACGTACATGACCTGCCGCGGCCCCTGCGTGATGCAGATCGCGCGAGGCGTGCCGACGTTCAGGAAGCGCGCCTTGTAGTTGCCGTCGCCGTCGAACACCTGGATGCGGCGGTTGCCGGCATCGGCGACATAGACGAGCCCCTGCGCGTCGACGGCCAGCGCCCGCGGCTGACGGAACTGTCCGTTGGCGGTGCCCGTCTGGCCCCACGAGCTGACGAACTTCCCGTTCTTGTCGAACTTCGCGACGCGTGAGTTGTTGCCAAGACCGTCGGCGACGTAGATGTTGCCCGCGGCATCCCACGCGACGTCGGTCGGACGGTTGAACACGTCCTGCTGGCCGCCCGCTCCCGGAGGACCACCGCGTCCACGGCCACCGCCGCCCTCGGCATCAGCCGCAGGCGCACCGCCGCGTCCGCCGGCACCGGCCTGCGGAGCTGGTCCAGCGGCTCGAGCCCCTCCTGCCGCGCCAGCGCCGGCGCCCGCTCCACCGCCGCCGGGCGCCGCCGGCGGCGCTGCGCCGCGCGCCGGAACCGTTTCCGATTCCGCCTTCCGCCCGAGCAGCATCACGAGCCGGCCTTCAGGATCGAACTCCATGACGGTGTTCGACATCTGATCGACGACCCAGATGTTGTCCTGCGGATCGACCTTCACCTTCTCGGCAAACAGGAAGGCATAGATCCCCTGGCCGATCTCGCCGACGTACTTCCCGGTCTTGTCGAACCGGAACATCCGCGAACCGCCGTGCGCAAACGGCCGCGCGGTGGCGAGCGACAGCGTCGGATGACCGGTCCGCGTGTAGACGAACACGTCACCCTTCGAGTTGGTGGCGACGCCGGCCACCTCGCCGAAGTTCAAGTTGCCCGGCAGCTTCAGCGGTTCGATCTGGACGTCGTAGACCAGCTCCGGAACGACCAGCTGCGCGCCGAGCGGTACGGCCGCGAGCGCCAGGAGGCCGACAGCAATCTGAATGATGCGATTCATGATTCGCCTCCCTTATCTCGCCGCGGTGGTCGTCGGCCTGACCGGCGTTCCCGTCGCCGGCTTCAGCATCAGCTTCTGCACGCGCCACGATTCGATCTCGGCGACGATGATCTGATCGGGGTTGCGGCAGTCCATCATGTGGACCACCTGGAAGCCGCCAAGCTGCTTGCTGGCGTGACCGAACTTGCCGATGATGGTGCCGTCGAGCTCCATCTTGTAGATCTCACCCGTGATGTCCCACGAGCCCGGCGTGTTGCCGTTCGGGTTCGAGTTCGAGGTGAACAGGTACTGGTGCGGGCCCGGCGAGATGCAGACCGTCCACGACACGCCGATGTTGTCGTAGATGTTGCGCAGCACCAGGTTGTTGTCGAACACCTGCATCCGGTTGTTCGCGCGATCGGCGACGTAGACGTTGCCGTTCAAGTCGACCGCGATGCCGTGCGGCGTGCTGAACTGGCTCGGCTCCGAGCCGGCCCGCTCGCTGCCGACCTGCTTCACGAACCGGCCGTTCTTGTCGAACTTCACCACGCGATGGTTCACGTAGCCGTCGGAGACGAAGATGTTCCCCTGCGGGTCGAAGCCGACGTCGGTGGGCCGGCCGAAGGTGTACTTCGCGGCGGGTGGCGGCGGCGGCGGTGGCGCGGCGGGCATGCCCTGCACGGCCGGCGGCCGGCGCCCGATCACCATCGTGACGTGCCCTTCCGGGTTGAACCGGGTGACGGTGTTGGTGCCTTCATCGACGACCCAGATGTTGTCGTCCTTGTCCACGCGCACGCTGTGCGCGAACTCGAAGTTGTACGCGCCCTCGCCGATTTCGCGGACGAAGACGCCGTTCTGATCGAACTCGAACAGGCGCGTGTTCGCGCTCCGCGTGTACACGAACACGTGACCCCTCGAATTGGTCGCGACGCCAATCGCCTCGCCGAGGTACATCCCGGCGGGCATCTTGATGAAGTTCGGTACCGAGTCGTACGGGATTTCAGGCACGTTCTGCGCGGTTGCTTTCGCCTGCGCGAAGGCGGAGCCCGCGCCGAGCAGCACGGCCAGAATCGTTGATGTCAGACATCGCGTCATAAATCCTCCGGGTTTCACAGTGGGACGGACTGTATACCCAAGCGCCGCGGAAGTGAAGATATGATCGATTTCAATTCCGGGATTTCATGAACGATTTGAAGAGGGACCTCGACGCGCTGCGCATCGAGCGCCAACCCGAGCGGCCCGCGGCGGCCCGGTGGATCGTCTGGACGGGACTGATCGTCCTGCTCGCGGCAGCGGGACTGGCCGGCTATCGCTGGATCACGCGCGAGCGCCCGGTCGAGGTCCAGGTCGCAACGGTCTCGGTGCGGGCCGCCGGGACGCAGGCCGCGGTGCTCAACGCCTCGGGCTACGTCGTCGCGCGGCGGCGCGCGACCGTTTCGTCGAAGATCACCGGCAAGGTGGTCGAGGTCGATGTCGAGGAAGGCAAGAATGTCGTCCAGGGGCAGGTGCTCGCCCGCCTGGACGACTCGTCGCCGCGGGCGGCGCTCGCCCTGGCCGAGGCCCAGGCCGAAGCCGCCCGCCACACGCTCCGCGAGAACGAAGTGCGCCTCGACCAGGCACGCCTCAACGAGCGCCGTGCCGCGCAGCTGCTGAAGGAACGCATCGTCTCGCAGTCGCAGCTCGACGACGCCAAGGCGGAGGCGGATTCGATCGACGCGCGCATCGGCGCGTCGAAGGAGCAGATTCGGGTCGCCGAGCGGCAGATCGAGGTGCAGCAGGCCGACCTGGACAACTACGTGATTCGCGCGCCGTTCAGCGGTGTCGCGATTTCGAAGGACGCGCAGCCGGGCGAGATGGTGTCGCCGGTGTCGGCCGGCGGCGGGTTCACGCGCACGGGCATCTGCACGATCGTCGACATGCACTCGCTCGAGATCGAGGTGGACGTCAACGAGAGCTACATCAGCCGCGTCAGCGCCGGCCAGGACGTCGACGCCGTCCTCGACGCCTATCCCGACTGGCACATCCCGGCGCGCGTGATCACGCTCGTGCCGACGGCCGACCGGCAGAAGGCGACGGTCCTCGTGCGCCTGGCGTTCAAGCAGCTCGATCCGAGAATCCTGCCCGACATGGCCATCAAGGTGACGTTCCTCCGCGAAGGCGACGCGACGGCCACTGCCTCGGCGCAGCCGACCGCGCTCGTCCCGCGCCCGGCCATCAGGACCGTCGGCGCCGACAACTTCGCATTCGTCCTCCGCGGCGATGCCGTCGAGCGGCGTGCCGTCAGGCTCGGGGGCACCGACGGCGACCGTGTCGAGGTGCTCGCGGGGCTGCAGTCCGGCGACCGCGTTGTCGTGTCACCGTCGGCAGCGCTCGCAGATGGGTCCAAGGTGATCGTCCAATGACAGAAGAGACAATCGTCCGGGCGAAGAACGTCCACAAGATATTCCGGCGCGGGTCCGAGCGCATCGAGGTGCTCCAGGGCGTGAATCTCGAGATTGCCAAAGGCGAGTTCCTCGCGCTGATGGGACCGTCTGGATCCGGCAAGACGACGCTGCTCAACCTGATTGGCGGGCTCGACACGCCGACCGACGGGAGCGTCGAGGTGGGCGGCGTGGACATCAGCCGCATGAACGGCACCGCCCTGTCACGCTGGCGGTCGCAGAACATCGGGTTCGTCTTTCAGCTGTACAACCTGCTGCCCGTGCTGACTGCCGAGCGCAACGTGGAGCTCCCGCTGCTGCTCACCAGGCTCTCGAAGGCGCAGCGCCGCACGCATGTCGAGATCGCGTTGAAAGTGGTCGGTCTCGCGGATCGCGCCAAGCACTATCCACGTCAGCTCTCCGGCGGCCAGGAGCAGCGCGTGGGCATCGCGCGCGCCATCGTCACCGACCCGACGCTGCTGCTGTGCGACGAGCCGACGGGAGACCTCGACCGAAAGGCCGGGGACGAAATTCTCGATCTGCTGCAGGCGCTCAATCGCGAGCACGGCAAGACCATCATCATGGTCACGCACGATCCGCACGCGGCTGAGCGCGCGACGCACGTGCTCCATCTCGAGAAGGGCACGCTGATGGAGGCGGTGGTATGAAGTATCTCCCACTCGTCTGGCGCAACCTGCTGCGGCGGAAAGTCCGCACGATCTTCACGCTGGCCTCGGTGTTCATCGCGTTCGTGCTCTACAGCTTCCTGATGGTCGTGCAGGCGGCATTCTCGATGGGCGTCGACATGGCCGGCGCCGACCGGCTGATGATGATGCACAAGACGGGTCTGATCCAGCTGCTGCCCATCTCGTACCAGCAGCAGATTGGATCGACGGCCGGCGTCACTCACGTGAGCAACGCGTCGTGGTTCGGCGGCACCTACCAGGACAAGGCAAACCAGTTCGCGGTCATTGCGGTCGGCGAGAACTACTTCGAGCTGTATCCCGAGGCGAAGATTCCCGAGGATCAGATCAAAGCGTGGCTCGCGGACCGCCAGGGCGCGATCGTCGGCCGTGCGTCTGCGGAGAAATACGGCTGGAAGATCGGCGACAAGGTGCCGATCCAGGCGACCATCTGGCAGCCGAAGCAGGGGCAGACCTGGTTCTTCAACGTCGATGGCATCTACGACGGCGAGCGCGACTTCGACAAGACCAACTTCTTCTTCCACTACGAATATCTCGACGAGAACCGCCGTGGCGCGTACGGTCAGGTCGGCTGGTACGTGATGCGCATCGACGACCCATCGCACGCGGCGGAGATTGGGGCACGCCTCGACGGCCAGTTCATCAACTCGTCCGCGGAAACGAAGACGTCGACCGAGAAGGCGTTCCTTCAGGGATTCGTCAATCAGGTGGGGAATATCAAGGCGATGATCATCGCGATCCTCACCGCGGTGCTCTTCACGCTGTTCCTGCTCGTGCTCGCCAACACGATGGCGCAGGCGGTTCGCGAGCGGACGAGCGAGCTCGCGGTCCTCAAGACGCTCGGGTTCTCGAACCTGCTGATCCTCACGCTGGTGCTCGCGGAGTCGATGTTGCTCGCGATCATCGGCGGCGGGCTTGGCCTTGCGGCCACGTATATCGCCGTCGGCCGCGGCAGCTTCAACAACGCGCTGCTGCCGGTTTTCATCATGCGCAACCGCGACGTCGTCATTGGCCTCGTGCTCTGCTGCGCCCTCGGCCTCGTTGCCGGTTCGTTCCCCGCGATCATGGCGATGCGGCTGCGGATCACCGACGCGCTGAGGAGGACTTAGGATGCTGCGGTGGTTCGGCCAGACGCTGACCGTGGCCGCGCTCAGCGTGCGGACCATTCCCCAGCGCCTCAGTTCTTCGGCTGTGGCTGTCATCGGCATCGCCGGCGTCGTCATCGTGTTCGTTGCGGTGCTGTCGATCGGCGAAGGCTTTCGCGCGGCGATGGCCAACGCCGGCTCGCCGAGCCGCGCGATCGTCCTGCGCGGAGGCGCTGATTCCGAGATGACGAGCGGCTTTCCGGGCGGCCAGGCCGACGTCATGAGGGAAGCCCCCGGCCTGAAGCGCGTCGACAACCGGGCGCTTGCGTCCCCGGAGCTGTACGTCATGGTAGACGTGAACAAGCGCTCGACCGGAACCCCGGCCAACGTTCCGCTGCGCGGCATTGAGGCTGTGGCGCTGCAGGTCCGCGATGAAGCGCGCGTCGTCGAAGGCCGGATGTTTCAGTTCGGCACCAACGAAGCCATCGTCGGCCGTTCCGCGACCCGCCAGTTCTCCGGCGTGGATCTCGGCTCCGAGTACGTGGCCGGCAATCTCCGGATCAAGATCGTCGGCGTCTTCGACACCGGCGGCACCGCGTCGGAAACTGAAATCTGGTGCGACAGCCGCCTCGTCCAGGCGGTATACCAGCGGGGCAACTCGTATCAGTCGCTGCTGGCGTCGCTCGATTCGCCGGCGTCGTTCGACACATTCAAGAACTGGTTGACGACCAACCCGCAGCTCAACGTACAGGTCCGGCGCGAAACCGAGTTCTACGAGCAGCAGTCTCAGGTGATGACGGGCTTGATTCGCGGAATCGGTTACACCATCGCGGTGCTGATGGGGATCGGTGCGGTGTTCGGCGCCATCTTGACGATGTACACGGCGGTGTCCACGCGCACGCGGGAGATCGCCACGCTGCGTGCGCTCGGCTTCAACACCGCGTCGGTACTGATCTCGGTGCTCGCCGAATCGCTCGCCCTCGCCTTGATCGGAGGGCTGCTGGGCGGGCTGGCCGCCTATCTCGCCTTCAACGGCTACCAGACGTCCACGATGAATTTCCAGACGTTCAGCCAGGTGGCCTTCGCGTTCGCGGTCACGCGTTCGCTGCTGATTCAGGGCCTGAGCTACGCGCTGGTGATGGGATTGGTGGGCGGGTTGCTGCCGGCGATCAAGGCCGCACGCCTGCCGATTGCGACGGCGCTGCGGGAGTTGTAGGCGGACCTGAAGGTCCGCCTCGAACGACGTGTGGCCGAACGTAGAGGCGGGTCTTTAGACCCGCCTACGCGTTCGCCAGGGCAAACTCTTCGTAGCTGTCCTTGAAGTCGCGGATGCGTCCGTGATCGAACCGCCAGACGCGCGAGCCGACTTCCTCGAGCAGGTCCTCGTCGTGGGTGACGAGCAGCACGGTGCCTTCGTACTTCTGAAGCGCGATGTTCAGCGCGTTGATCGCTTCGAGGTCGAGGTGGTTCGTCGGCTCGTCGAGGATCAGCACGTTCGGCTTCTGCAGCATGATCCGGCAGAAGAGGAGCCGAGCGGTCTCGCCGCCGGAGAGCGCATCGGTCGGCTTGTACCCGTCTTCGCCACTGAACAACATCTGGCCGAGCAGCCCGTGAATGTCCTGGCGGGACGCGTCGGGGTCGAACTGGTGCAGCCACTCGACGACCGTCGTGCCGCGGGCGATCTCGTTCGTGGCATCCTGCGGGAAGTAGCCGATCGATACCTCGTGGCCCCACCGCACCGTTCCCGCATCGCGGTCCTGCGGCGCCGGCGGCATGTCGGGCGCATCGGCCATCAGCGCCTTCAGCAGCGTCGTCTTGCCGACGCCGTTGCGGCCGACGAGGACGATCTTGTCGCCGCGATTGACGACGGCTCCGAATCCCGAAAAGACCGGCGTGTCGCCGAAGGCCTTCGCGATGCTCCCGCACTCGAGCGGCACCTTGCCGGAAGGCCGCTTCATGGCGAACTTGATGTACGGGCGCTGGATGTTGGACCGCGCGAGCTCCGTCGTCTGGAGCCGCTCGACTTCCTTCCGGCGTGACTGCACCTGGCTCGATCGGGTGCCGGCGGAGAACCGGGCGATGAAGTCGTTGAGCTGCGCGATCTTCTTGTCGCGCTGCTCGTTCTGCGCCTCGAGGGTCGTCCGGATCTGCGTCTTGGCGACCACCATGTCGTCGTAGCCGCCGGTGTAGGTGATGATCGTCTCGTAGTCGATGTCGGCGATGTGCGTGCAGACGTTGTTCAGGAAATGCCGGTCGTGCGAAATGACGATCAGCGTCCCTTCGTAACGGCCGAGAAAGTCCTCGAGCCAGTGGATCGAGTCGAGGTCCAGGTGGTTGGTGGGCTCGTCGAGCAGCAACGCCGCCGGCTGGCCGTACAGCGCCTGTGCGAGCAGGACCCGCACCTTCTGCCCGCCCTGCAGCTCGCCCATCGTCCGGTCGTGCAGCGCATCGGGAATGTCGAGTCCCTGGAGCAGGACCGCCGCGTCGCTCTCCGCGGTATAGCCGTCCTCTTCGCCGACGATCCCCTCGAGCTCGCCCAGGCGCATGCCGTCCTCGTTGGACATGTCGGCCTTCGCGTACAGCGCATCCCGCTCCGCAAGCGCGCTCCACAGCCGGTGGTTCCCCATCACGACGGTGTCGATGACGCGGTACTGGTCGAACGCGAACTGATCCTGGCGCAGGACGCCAACCTTCGGCGGCCGGACGACCGTGCCACGCTGCGGCTCGAGCTCGCCGGTGAGCAGCTTCATGAACGTCGATTTTCCCGCGCCGTTCGGGCCGGTCAGCCCGTACCGCCGGCCTGTCGCGAACGCCGTCGTGACATCGTCGAAGAGGACTTTGGACCCGAACCGCATGGAGACGCCGCTGACTGAGATCATGAATCCTCCATTCTAGCAGGCGGCCCTAGCGCGGTCTCGACTCGAGCTCGTCCCAGCGGGCCAGGGCCTCGAGCAATTCGTCGTGGATGGCGTCGACGCGCTCGAGCGCCTGCGCAATAGCGTCCGCCGGCTCCTTGTAGAAGTCCGGCGCGGCGATCCTCGCGGCGAGCGCGCGCTGCTCCTCTTCCAGCGCGTGGATCTTCGAGGGGAGCTGTTCGAGCTCCTCCCGCTCGCGATACGTGAGCTTCTTCGGGGTTGCCGGGTCCGAAAGGACCCGCCCTGCCCCGCCAGGGACCCGGCCTTCGCGCGCGGGAGGCGCGGCGGAAGGCGCGGGCACGGGCCGCTGGCGCAGCCAGTCCTCGTACCCGCCCACGTACTCCTGCACGCGTCCATTCCCTTCGAACGCGAGCGTGCTGGTGACGACGTCGTCGATGAAGGCCCGGTCGTGGCTGACGAGCAGGAGCGTTCCCTCCCAATCCATCAGCAGCGCCTCGAGCAGCTCCAGCGTCTCGATGTCGAGATCGTTGGTCGGCTCGTCGAGCACGAGCACGTTCGAAGGCCGCGTGAACAGCCGGGCGAGGAGCAACCGGTTCCGCTCGCCGCCGGACAGCGCGCGCACGGGGGACAGCGCGCGTTCCGCCGGAAACAGGAACT
The DNA here is from genome assembly GCA_035635535.1 of Vicinamibacterales bacterium. Taxonomy (GTDB): domain Bacteria; phylum Acidobacteriota; class Vicinamibacteria; order Vicinamibacterales; family UBA2999; genus Gp6-AA40. Next base: position 21,746 of record DASQAX010000350.1, read on the forward strand.
GCTTCAAATATCCGTTGACGTGCTGCGGCTGCCCGTTGACGACGACGGTGTCGGCGCCGTCGGCGACGGTGTCGAACACCGTTCGATCCGGATCGAGCTGCTCGCGCTGCTGATCGTAATGGACAATCTGGACGCCGGCTCCGCGTCGCACCTCGCCGCTGTCGGGTTCGAGCTCGCCAATCAGCAGACGCAGCAGCGTCGTCTTCCCCGATCCGTTCGGACCGATCAGGCCGATGCGGTCCCCGCGGGTGACGCGGAACGAGGCGTCGCGAACGACCGGATCGCCGCCAAAGCCCTTGGTCACGCCGTCGGCCTCGAACACCATCTGCCCGGTCCGGTCGGCCATGTCCACCTGCAGCCGCACGTTGCCGATGCGTGTCCGGCGTGCGGCCCGCTCGGCCCGCATGTCCATGAGCGCGCGAACGCGCCCTTCGTTGCGCGTGCGGCGGGCTTTGATGCCCTGGCGCAGCCAGGCTTCCTCCTCGGCCAGGCGCTTGTCGAACTTCTCGTGCCGTACCGCTTCATTCGCGAGCCATTCTTCCTTCCTGTCGAGGAACGTCGCGTAGTCGCCGGGCCACGACGTCAGCCGCCCGCGGTCGAGCTCCACGATTCGCGTCGCGACGTGCTGCAGGAACACGCGATCGTGGGTGACAAAGACCACGGCGCCCGGGTAATCCACCAGGAGTCCTTCGAGCCACGTCATCGTCTCGATGTCGAGGTGGTTGGTCGGTTCATCGAGCAGCAGCAGGTCCGGCTGACCGACAAGCGCGCGGGCCAGCAGCACCCGGCGCCGCCAGCCACCCGACAGCGCGTGCACTGACGCGTCCGGAGGAAGGCCGAGGCGCGTGACGGTCATTGCGACGAGTTGTTCTTTCCGCCACTCGTCAACGTCGTTCAAGTGCCTGACGCCCTCGGATACAACGAGGGACACGGGACGCGGGTCGTCGAGCGGGACGTCCTGCGCAAGGCTGCCGATGCGCAGTCCGGGCTGATGCCAGACGGTCCCGGCCTCGGGCGCAAGCTCGCCGCCGATGATCCGGAGAAGCGTCGATTTGCCTGTGCCGTTGCGGCCGATGACGCACACGCGCTCGCGCGCCTCGACCTGCAGGCTGGCGTCCGCGAGCAGCGGCAGGTGACCGTACGCGATCGAGACGCGATCCAGGAATACGAGCGGCATGCCCCGTCAGACGCGGGGCGGACCGTGCAGGTCCGCCGCTCGATGCGCGCGGATCGCCGCGAGGAACAGGTCGCCGAGGTCGTCGGCCTTGCGCGCGCCGACACCCCTGACCGTCAGCAGCGCGTCGATGGTGGTGGGACGAAGCCGCGCCATCTCCCGCAGCGTGACGT
>DASQAX010000351.1:0-15815 GCA_035635535.1 Vicinamibacterales bacterium
CTTCACGCGTGGTCCTCGACCGAGGCGGGCTCCGCCCGCCGCAGGCGGACCTTCGTAATCCTGCGCCGCTCCACCTCGAGGACCTCCACGTCGAGCCCGTCCACCTCGAAGCGCTCCCCGACGTAGGGCATGCGTCCGAGGTGCGAGAGCAGGTATCCACCGACGGTTTCGAACCCTTCGCGCTCCACCTCGATGCCCAGCCGGTCCCTGACCTCGTCCACGTTCACCTTGCCGCTGAAGACGAACGTCCCGTCGCCCTCGTCCACGACGGTCTCGCTCTCCACGTCGTATTCGTCGCGAATCTCGCCGACGATCTCCTCGAGCAGGTCCTCGACTGACACGAGCCCCGCCGTGCCGCCGTACTCGTCCACGACGATGGCCATCTGCGCCTGGCGCCGCTGCATCTCCTTCAGCAGCTCCGACACCCGCTTGCTCTCGGGCACGAAGTACGCCGCTCGCATCAGCGTCGTCACCGGCGGCTCCGCGGTCGGTGGCAGCGCGACGAGATCCTTGACGAAGACGATGCCGACGATGTTGTCCAGGCTTTCGCGGTAGACGGGCATCCGCGAGTACTGCTGCTCGCGGAACAGCGTCCGAAGGTCCTGAAGCGTCGCGTCGACGCGAACGGCGACAATGTCCGGACGCGGCGTCATGACTTCGCGGACGAGAGTCTCGGTGAAGTCGACGACCGACTGCAGGAGCTCGCGTCCCTCCTGCTGCGAGATGACGCCTTCCTCCTGCTGCTCCGCGGCGTCGGGCGTGGACGCCGCTGCCTCCGGCGCCGCGGCGTCGGCGTCCGTCTCGCGGTCGCGCCGGACGTCGATGATGTCCATGAGGGCGACGGTCACGGGGCGCATCAGCCGGGCGAGCGGTGTGAAGGCCGGAAGCAGGACGTCGAGCACGTCTTCGGGGTCGTGCCGCGAGATGATGGCGGGAAGCAGGTGCTCGCAGACGACCACGAACAGCGCGAGCGAGGTGACGAAGGTCGCGACGGACTTGGCATCGCGGATGTCGCTGACGCGAGCGATCAGCACGCCCGCCGCCACGAGACATCCTCCGAGCAGCAGCCGGACGGGAATGAAGAGCTGCAGCGGGTTGTCGAGGTAGCGGCCCAGGCGATCGCTGCGGCCGCCGCGCTCGGCCATCAGGCGCAGCGACAGGCGCATCAGCGCACTGAAGGCGACTTGCAGCGTGCCGAGGAATACGGTCGCACACCCCAGCAGGAACAGGGCGAGTGGGGTCATGCCCTCTCGATTACGCCCTCGCGGAGGCCGCCGCGCTTGCGGAGCCGCCGCTCGAGCCGGGCCATCCGGCCGTCATCGCGCTCGTGATCATAGCCGAGCAGGTGCAACAGGCCGTGCAACGCGAGCACGCGCAGCTCGGTGCGGAGCGAGTGGCCCGCCGCGCGGGCCTGGCGCGCGGCAACTCCCGACGCAATCACGACATCGCCCAGGAACTCCCGCTCGCCGGCCTTGCCTCGCCGACGCGCCGAAGGCGCGACGGCAGGAAAGGACAGAACGTCCGTTGCCCTGTCTTTCTTCCGGTACTGGCGGTTGAGCGCGCGCACGCGCGCGTCGGGCACGATGGCAACCGTCATCACGCCGCGGGCGCGGGAGGGTGCCACGGACTCGAGCCATGTGGCGAGCCCCGGAGCCCTGCCTACCACCTCGATATTCAAGCGTTTACGAATTCTTGGTGAAGGCATCGTAGGCCTTCACGATCTGCTGGACCAGCTTGTGCCGCACGACGTCCTTCTCGTCGAAGTACACGAAGCCGATCCCTTCGATGCGGCGGACGACCTCGAGCGCCTGGATGAGGCCCGAGACGCGCCCGCTCGGCAGGTCGATCTGCGTGATGTCACCGGTGACGACCGCCTTCGAGCCGAAGCCGAGGCGCGTCAGGAACATCTTCATCTGCTCGCTGGTCGTGTTCTGCGCCTCGTCGAGAATCACGAACGCGTCGTTCAGCGTCCGGCCGCGCATGAACGCAATCGGCGCCACCTCGATGGTGCCGCGCTCGAGCAGCCGCGTCGCCTTCTCGGTGTCCATCATGTCGAAGAGCGCGTCGTACAGCGGCCGCAGGTACGGGTTGACCTTCTCCGCGATGTCGCCGGGCAGGAACCCGAGCTTCTCGCCGGCTTCGACGGCCGGCCGCGCGAGGACGATCCGGCTGACCTTCTTTTCCAGCAGGTAGGTGACCGCCTGCGCCATCGCCAGGTACGTCTTGCCGGTCCCCGCCGGCCCGACGCCGAAGACGATGTCGAACTGATCGATGGAGTCGAGATACCGTCGCTGGTTGACGCTCTTCGGCGTGACGCGCCGGCGCGTGACCTGCCGCTGGCCGCCCTTGAGGAAGTAGTCGCGGAGATCGAGGTCGGCGTTCTCGACGAGCAACTGGGCCGCCGTCTTCACGTCGCCGTTGGCCAGCGGATAGCCCTCGTCGATCAGATCCTTCAGCTGCTTGAAGATCAGCTGCGCCCGCAGCTCGTCTTTCGGGTCGCCCTCGATGGTGATCTCGCCGCCCTGCGTTCGAATCTCGACGTTGAGCAGCGCTTCGATGTGTTTCAGGTTCGCGTCGCGCGAGCCGTAGACGGTCCCGATGCCTTCTTCGGATAGAGCGATCTTCTTCATTTAGTCTGGATATGCAGCTCCCGCAGTTGTTTTGCGTCCACCGGCGACGGCGCGGACGACATCAGGTCCACGGCCGTCGCGGTCTTCGGGAAGGCGATGACCTCGCGAATCGAGCTCTCGTTCGCCAGGATCGCGGTGATGCGATCGAGGCCGAGCGCGATGCCGCCGTGCGGCGGCGTGCCGTACTCGAGCGCCTCCAGGAAGAATCCGAACCGCAGCTTCGCCTCCTCCTCGCCGATGTTCAGCAGCGAGAAGATGCGGCTCTGCATCGCCGAGTCGTGGATCCGGATGCTGCCGCCGCCAATCTCGCTTCCGTTCAGCACGAGATCGTATGCCTTCGCGCGGATGTTTCCCGGGTCGCTGTCGAGCTTCGCCATGTCCTCGTCGAGCGGCGAGGTGAACGGATGGTGCATCGAGTTGTAGCGCTTCTCCTCCGGGTCCCATTCCAGCAATGGAAAGTCCACCACCCAGGTGAACCGGAACTCGTCCGGCTTCAACAGCCCGTCCTTCTTCGCGAGAATCAGCCGGAGCTGGCCCAGCAGCTTCGCCGTCGGGTCCGGCTCGCCCGCCGCGATGAAGAGGAGGCTCCCCTTACCGGTCGTGGTCGCGTCGAGCAGCCTCGTGACCTCGTCCTCGCCCATCGCTTTCATGACCGAGCTCGTGATCGCCCCGTCGTCCATGCGGCGCGCCCACACGAGGCCGGTCGCGCCGAGCTGCTGCTTCGCCATGTCGACGATGCCGTCAACCTCGCTGCGCGAGTAGTGGCTGGCCTTCGGGATGACGAAGCCGCGAACGGTGCCGCCCTTCGCGACGATCTCCTTGAAGACGCGGAACTTCGACTCGCGGAACGACTCGCGAAGATCCTGGATTTCGAGGCCGGGCCGGAGGTCCGGCTTGTCGGACCCGAACTTCGCCATCGCGTCGGCATACGACATGCGGGGAAACGGAATCGCGATGTCGCGGCCGATCACCTTGAAGATGTCGCGCATCAGCGGCTCGATGATGCCGAAGACCGTTTCCGGCCGGGCGAACGACATCTCGACGTCCACCTGCGTGAACTCGGGCTGCCGGTCGGCGCGGAGGTCCTCGTCGCGGAAGCACTTGCAGATCTGCACGTAGCGATCGATGCCGGCGATCATCAGGATCTGCTTGAACAGCTGCGGCGACTGCGGCAGCGCGAAGAACTGGCCCGGGTGCACGCGGCTCGGCACGAGGTAGTCGCGCGCGCCCTCCGGCGTCGATTTCGTCAGGATCGGCGTTTCGACCTCGAGGAAACCGTTCGCGTCGAAATACCTCCGGACCGCAGCGGCAACCTTGTGCCGCAGGATCATGTTGCTCGCCAGGCGCGGCCGCCGCAGGTCGAGGTAGCGGTACTTCAGCCGCACGTCTTCCGACACGGGCGTTTCGTCCGCGATCGGGAACGGCGGCGTCTTCGCCTCGTTCAGGATGGTGAGCTGCTTGACGAAGACCTCGACCTCGCCGGTCCCGAGCTTCGGATTGATCGTTTCCGCGGAACGGCGGCGGACGCTCCCTGAGACGCCAATGACGTACTCGGACCGCAGGCGCTTCGCCTTCGCCATCTGCGGCGCATCGTCGTCGTCGAAGACGACCTGCGTGACGCCTTCGCGGTCGCGCACGTCCACGAAGAGCAGCCCGCCGAGGTCGCGCACCCGGTGGACCCAGCCGAGCAGCACCACGCTGGCGCCGACATCCGCCGGGCGGAGCGCGCCACAGGTGTGAGTGCGAGTCAGTTCACCGAGTTGCTCAGCCACGTTGCTTCAATGCCTCGACGATCTTCGCGCCCGCGTCGGGCTGTCTCCAGGTTTCCTGCGTCTGCGCGGCGAGATTCTTGACCGTTACGGTGTCGTCCCGGATCTCGTTCTCGCCCAGGAGGGCGACAAACGGAATGCCTCTGGAATCAGCGTACTTGATCTGCTTGCCGATCTTCTCGGGGTCGGGGTAGACGAGGACGCGCAGCCCGGCGCCGCGCAAGGTGGCGGCAAGCCGCATGGCCGCCGCCACTCCCGCGGCATCGAATGGAGAAATCATCACGTCCGCGGGCGTGGTCGCGAGCGTCGGCGGAAACATGTTCCGCTCGGTCATCACGACCAGGATCCGCTCCAGCCCGAGCGAAAAACCGCAGGCGGGGATGTTCTGGCCCAGGAACATCCCGACCAGGTTGTCGTACCGGCCCCCGCCGCCCAGGCTGCCGGCAAGGTCCGCGACGTTTATCTCCATGATCGCGCCGGTGTAATACGACAGGCCGCGGGCGAGACTTGGGTCGAAGTTCAGCTTGCCCGCCGCGCTCGTCTGGGCGGCAAGGTCCATGACGGCCTGCACGTTCGCCAGCGCGCGTTCGCCTGCGGCGTCGCCGGCCACGAACGCAGCCACACGGTCCTTCGACGTTGGCGGCAGAAACACCTGCAGAAGCGCGTTCCGCGCCTGTTCCTCGATGCCGCGATTGGCAAGCTCCGTATCGACACCCTCGGGCCCGATCTTGTCCAGCTTGTCGAGCGCGACCAGCGCGTCGCCATGCTGATGCGCGCCCACGCCGGCTCTTGTCAGTATGGAGGTCAGCAGCTCCCGATGGTTGACGCGGATGACAAAGTCCGTGAACTTGAGCTCCATCAACGCGTCCGACACGGCGGCGCACAGCTCCGCTTCGACGGCCGGCGACCTCGAGCCAAGCGAGTCGACGTCGCACTGATAGAACTCGCGGAACCGGCCGCGCGCCGGACGGTCCGCGCGCCACACCGGCTGAATCTGGTAGCGCTTGAACAGGCGCGGCAACTTGCTCTGATACTGCGCGACCACGCGCGCGAGCGGCACCGTGAGGTCGTACCGGAGCGCGAGATCGGCCTGGCCGGTGGCCTCGTGCTCGCCGCGCTTGAGGATCTTGAAGATGAGCTGATTGCCCTCGTCGCCGTACTTCCCGAGGAGCGTCTCGATGTTCTCGACCGCCGGCGTTTCGAGCGGCTCGAACCCGTAGCGCTCGTAGACGCGCTTGATGATGCCGATGACGTGCTCGCGGCGCCGGACGTCCTCCGGCAGGAAATCGCGCATGCCGCGCGCGGGCTCTGTTCTTTGCGCCACTTACCCCGCCTCAGAGCCTCGGCAGCGTCAGACCCTGCTGCTTCTGGTACTTACCCTTCTTGTCCGCGTACGACACTTCACACATCTCGTCGCTCTGGAAGAACAGCACCTGGGCAATGCCCTCGTTCGCGTACACGCGCGCCGGCAGCGGCGTCGTGTTCGAGATCTCGAGCGTCACGAAGCCTTCCCACTCGGGCTCGAACGGCGTGACGTTGACGATCAGCCCGCAGCGCGCGTAGGTGGACTTGCCGACGCACACCGTCAGCACGTCGCGCGGGATGCGGAAGTACTCGACTGTCTTCGCCAGCGCGAACGAGTTCGGCGGGATGATGCAGATGTCGGTCTTGAAGTCGACGAACGAGCTCGCGTCGAAATTCTTCGGATCGACGACCGTGCTGTTGATGTTCGTGAACACCTTGAACTCGTCGGCGACGCGGATGTCGTAGCCGTACGACGACAGCCCGTACGACACGACGCCCTGGCGCACCTGGCGATCCTCGAACGGCTCGATCATCCGGTGCTCGAGCGCCATCTTCCGGATCCACCTGTCAGCCTTTATCGAGGGCATCGTCTCCTGCGGCGCGGACCCTTCGGGTCCGCGAATCACTTTCTCCCGAACAGCATCATCAGCAGCGTGAGGATGATACTGGCGAGGATGGAAGTCGCCAGCGGAAAGTAGAACGAGAAGTTCCCGCGCTTGATCGAGAAATCGCCCGGAAGCCGGCCAAGCGGGACGCCAAGTGTCATCAGCAGGCCCGCGGCCGCGACGACTAAACCGATGACGATGAGAAGACGGCCCATGCTGCCTGCTGCCGGCTACACGAGCTCCATGCCGCGGAAGAAGTAGCCGAGCTCGAACGCCGCCGTCTCCGGCGCATCGGACCCATGCGTCGCGTTGCGGCCGATCGACTGGCCGAAGTCGCGGCGCAGCGTCCCCGGCGCCGCCTTGGCGGGGTCGGTCGGCCCCATCGTGTCGCGCCACTTCTGGATGGCGTTCGGCGCCTCGAGCGCAAGCAGCACGCAGGGACCCGACGACATGAACTCCGTCAGCTCGCCGAAGAACGGCCGCTCGCGGTGCACCGCGTAGAACCCTTCGGCCTCGCGCCTGGTCAGGTGCTGCAGGCGCATGGCGCGAACGGTGAAGCCGGCCTCCTCGATGCGCGCGAGAATTTTTCCCGCCAGCCTGCGCTCCACCGCGTCCGGCTTGATGATGGCAAATGTTCGTTCCATGTTGCTCCGGCGGGTCCGAAAGGACCCGCCCTACCTACCGCCTCCGCGCGGCACCCGCTGCTCGGCGGAACCCGCCCTATGTACCCAATACCTCGCGCATCTTGGTGCCCATGTCCGCCGGGCTCTTCACCACGTGCACCCCGGCTTTCGACAGCGCGTCCATCTTCTCCGCCGCCGTGCCCTGTCCGCCGGCGATGATCGCGCCCGCGTGTCCCATCCGTCGTCCGGGCGGCGCGGTCTGCCCCGCGATGAAACCGACGACCGGCTTCTTGAATTCCGTCCGGATGAAGGCCGCGGCATCCTGTTCCGCGGTGCCGCCGATCTCCCCGATCAAGATCACCGCGTCGGTGTCCTTGTCCGCGGCAAACAGCTTCAGCGCGTCGATGAACGTCGTGCCAATCAGCGGATCGCCGCCGATGCCGATGCAGGTCGTCTGGCCCATGCCGACGCGCGTCAGCTGGTGAATCGCCTCGTAGGTGAGCGTGCCGCTCTTCGAGACGATGCCGATGCGCCCTTCCCGGCAGATGTGCCCGGGGATGATGCCCGCCTTCGCCTGGCCCGCGGTGATGACGCCCGGGCAGTTCGGCCCGACGAGCCGCGTGTTCTTCCCTTCCATGAACGTGAAGGCGCGCAGCATGTCGACCACCGGGATGCCTTCGGTGATGCAGACCGCGAGCGGGATGCCCGCATCGGTCGCTTCCATCACCGCGTCGGCCGCGAACGGCGGCGGCACGAAGATGACGCTCGCGTTCGCGCCAGTCTCCTTGACCGCATCGTGGACGCTGTTGAAGACCGGCCACCCCTCGTGCGTGGTTCCACCTTTGCCGGGCGTCACGCCGCCGACGACGTTGGTGCCGTAGGCAGCGGCCTGCTTCGCGTGAAACGTCCCTTCGCGGCCGGTGAGTCCCTGGACGATGAGCCGCGTGTTCCTGTCGAGCAGGACGGCCATCAGGCCCGCACCTTGTCCCGACCCGAGCCGACGGACGCCGAGCCCGCGAGCGACACGACCGCGTTGGCCCCCTCGCTCATCGAATCGGCGGTGGTGAAATTCAGTCCGCTTTCCCTCAGCATCCGCTTCCCTTCCTCGACGTTGGTCCCTTCCATGCGGATGACGATGGGCACGGGCACCCCGAGGTCTTTCACCGCCGCGATGACGCCAGCCGCGAGCACATCGCAGCGCAGGATGCCGCCGAAGATGTTGATGAAAACCGCCTTCACGTTCTTGTCGGCCATCAGGATGCGGAACGCGTTCTTGATCTGCTCCGCGTTGGCGCCGCCGCCGACGTCGAGGAAATTCGCCGGCTCCCCTCCCGCCAGCTTGATGATGTCCATCGTCGCCATCGCGAGGCCGGCGCCGTTGACCATGCAGCCGATGTTGCCGTCGAGCCGGATGTAGTTCAGCGAGAACTTCGACGCCTCCACCTCCAGCGGATCCTCCTCCGAGAGGTCGCGGAACTCGCGCAGGTCGGGGTGGCGGTAGAGCGCGTTGTCGTCGAACGTCACCTTCGCGTCGAGCGCGAGGAGGTCGCCCCCCCTGGTGAGAATCAGCGGGTTGATCTCGATCATCGACGCGTCGGTTTCGATGAACGCCTTGTAGATCGCCTCGAGCACCTTCACCATCCTGCCCGCCGGTCCCGCCTCGAGCCCCATCGCAAATGCCAGCTTGCGCGCCTGGAAGGGGACGACGCCGGTTGCGGGATTGACGTGCTCGCGGAGAATCTTTTCCGGGTGCGTGGCGGCCACTTCCTCGATGTCCATGCCTCCCGCGGCGCTCGCAATGATCACGGGACGTCCGGCGGCGCGATCGATCAGCATGCTCAGATAGAGCTCGCGTTCGATCAGCAGGCCTTCCTCGATGAGCACGCGTCCGACCTTCCGTCCCTCGGGGCCCGTCTGGTGCGTGACGAGCGTCATCCCGATCATCTGCCTGGCGAGCCGCTCGGCTTCGTGCGGCGATTTCGCCAGCTTGACGCCGCCGCCCTTGCCGCGGCCGCCCGCATGGATCTGCGCCTTCACGACGACGACGCTCGTGCCGAGCCGCTCGGCGATCGCCGCCGCATCTTGACCCGTAGAGGTCACTTCGCCGCGTGGGACAGGAACGCCGAAGCGCGCAAGGACGGACTTGGCCTGATACTCGTGAATCTTCAAAAGGAATGGAACTCCCGCGAGTCAGTAAACCGGGCCATGTTACCATTCCCGCCTCTTTCTCAGGAGATGTGCATGAAGCGATTCTCCACGTCATTGACACTCGTCGGCGTATTGCTCGTCACGGTCGCCATCTCGGCGCAGGCACCCCAGGGCGGTGGTCGCGCGGGCGGCGCGGCGCCGGAGGGTCGGGGCGGCGGCGCACCTCAACTTCCCGCGCCGAAGAATCTCACGTTCTTCCCGAAAGACTTCACCGCACAGCAGATCCTTCCGGTGATGCAGAACTTCAACGCCGCGCTCGGCGTCAACTGCGGCTACTGCCACGTGTTCGACGGCCCGCCGGCCACGAATCCGAAGAACGACTTCGCCTCCGACGACAAGGAGACGAAGAAGAAGGCGCGCGTGATGCTCGCGCTGGCGCGCGACGTCAACATGAAGCTGCAGTCGGAGCTCGGCAAGCCCGCGGCCGAGCTCACCAACGTGCAGTGCATCACCTGCCATCGCGGTGTCGCCATCCCGAAACAGCTCGTGACGATCATGATGGAGACCGCCGGGAAGGAAGGCGTGAACAAGGCCATCGCGCAGTACAACGACCTTCGCAAGCAGTACTACGGCGCGCAGGCGTACGACTTCTCGGACGCGACGCTCTTCAACGCCGCGGCGCAATCACTGATGGCCAACAAGCCGGACGACGCGATCGCGTTCGCGCAGACCAACCTCGCGTACCACGGCAACTCCGCGCGCAGCTACCAGGTGCTGTCGCAGGGCTACCAGCGGAAGATGGATACAAACCACGCGATCCAGGCGCTCGAGAAGGCTGTCGAGCTCGACCCGATGAACCAGGGGTTCAAGAACCAGCTGCAGCAGTTGAAGGGCGGCGCGTAACACAAATCCCAGGAACCAAATCCCACGGTCCAAATCCCAAGCCCGAGCGGCTTGGGATTTGGGGTTGGGGGTTTCGCGGATCTGGGATTTACCGGTAGAGGAACTCGTGACCGACAGTGGCGCCGAGCTCGTACCACGCGGCGATGGGGCGGGGCTGGTTGGCGGTCGCCTCACCGAACGCGATGGGCGTGTTCGTCGGCATCCTGCGCGGACGCTCGACCGTGTTCGTGAAGCCCATATAGAGCGGCTTTCCTGACCGCGCTTCGCGGACCACGACGACGTCGAGCGCCGTCGGGCTCGCGACGTCGAACGAGTACGACCCCGCGGGCAGCACGACGCCCGGCAGCGCCACCGGCCTGCTGAAGGTCAACAGGTTCTGGTGGTTGTACGCCCACGCGTGTCCGGACGCCGCCAGCAGCATCGCAAGCGCCGCGGCGGCCAATCCGGTTCGAACGGATTTCGAATTCGTCATTTCCTTCCTCCTTACCCGGAAACAACGTTGCGTAGGACGAAACCTTACGGGCGAAAGAGCTTGTCGAGCAGCCGGCGGGAGGCCGGCGCGCTGAGCGCCTCCAGCAACTCACCGTCGGTCTGGTAGCGGCCATCGGGGTCCTTGACCAGCAGGCGCATGACGACCCGCTCGAGGAACGCCGACCGTTCCGGGGAAAGCGTCGTGACCGGTGTCGGCTGCTTCTCGAGGATGTTGGTCACCGTCTCGCCCGGGGACGCGCCCGCAAACGGCAGCCGCCCGGTCGCCATCTCGTACATGACCACGCCGAGGGAAAAGAGATCGCTCCGCGGGTCCAGCGGTCCCTGCAGGATGCGCTCGGGCGCCATGTAGTTCGCGGTTCCGAGCGGACGACCGGGAATGGTCGACCCGTACATCGTCTCCTCGCCGGTCTCGGGCATCCTGAACCGGCGCGCCAGCCCGAAGTCGAGCACCTTCACCGTCCCGCCGGGGCCGACCATGATGTTCCCGGGCTTGATGTCGCGGTGGACGATCCCCTTTTCGTGCGCCGTCTCGAGCGCCGCGGCAATCTGCCGACTGATCTTCACGATGTCGCCGTCGGCGAGCGTCGTCCGCGTCATGTGCAGCTTCAGGTTGACGCCGTCGAGCCGCTCCATCGCGATGAACCGGCTCCCCTCGTGTTCGTCGATCTCGTAAATCGTGCAGATATTCGGGTGGTTGAGAAGCGCAATCGTCTCCGCCTCGCGCTGGAGACGGCGCGCGGCATCGGGGTCGCCCGAGAGCTCCTGGGGCAGGAACTTGAGGGCCACGCGGCGGGGGAGCCGCGTGTCCTCCGCGTCGTAGACGACCCCCATCCCTCCAATGCCGAGCTTCCCGACGATGCGGTAGTGCGAGATCGTGGTGCCGACCATGCCTGCCGCGAAATTATGGCCGACTTGTCCGCTCGAGCGCAGCGCGAAGGCGGATGTTCGATCGGTCCCGGGGGGACGTTATTAGTCGCGAGGACTGATTCCCTTATGCCCGGCTTGGCTATGATCAGCGGCATCCACCTGCGGATGCGAGACGAACACCGACCGGAAGGGTCTGGAGTGGCGCTGCTCAGTGACGAACCGACCATCGAGCTCGTGCTGGCGGCACGAACCGGCGACCGGCTGGCGCTCGAAGCCCTGCTCGAGCGCTGCCTGCCACCGCTGAAGCGGTGGGCTCACGGGCGCCTTCCCGCGCACGCGCGAGGCACGCTCGACACGGGCGACCTGGTGCAGGAGGCGGCGATGCACGTGCTCGCCCGCCTCGACAAGTTCGAGCCCCGCCATGTCGGCGCCATGCAGGCCTACCTGCGGATGTCGGTCATCAACCGCATTCGCGACGAGATTCGCCGCGTCGGGCGGCGCCCCGAGTCCGTGGAGCTCACGACCGAGCCCCCGTCGGACGACACGTCGCCGCTCGAAGCCGTCATCCGCGAGGAGGCGTACGAGCGGTATCGCTCGGCGCTCGACAAGCTGCGGACGCGCGACCGCGAAATGGTGGTCGCGCGCGTTGAAGTGCAATGGAGCATTCAGGAGATCGCGCATCGCTTCGGCATGGCCTCGGTCGATGCGGCGCGCGTGGCGGTGAGCCGCTCTCTCAAGCGGCTCACCGCACAGTTGCAGGTGGCGGGGCGAGCGTAGCTGGTGATCCAGCGGGTCCGAAAGGACCCGCCCTACACTGGCAACTTACATTCCGATCACGTCAACCAGCTCTTTCACGGCCGCTGCTGATTTCTTCAGCGCCGCGTCTTCCTCCGGCGTCAGCTTGATCTGAATAATCTGCTCGAGGCCGCGGGCACCGAGCTTGACCGGCACGCCGACGAACAGCCCGTTGATCCCGTATTCACCCTCGAGATAGACCGAGCACGGGAGGATCTTCTTCTTGTCACGGAGGATCGCTTCCACCATCTCCGTGGCCGCCTGACCCGGCGCGTACCACGCGCTCGTACCGACGAGCTTGGTGATCTCGAGCCCCCCGCCGGCGGTCCGTTTCGAAATCGCGTCGATCTGCTCCTTCGACATCAGATCCGTAATCGGAATGCCCGCGACCGTCGAATAGCGAGGCAGCGGGACCATCGTGTCGCCGTGGCCGCCGAGCACGAACGAGGTGACGTTCTCCACCGACACGCCGAGCTCCATCGCGATGAACGTGCTCATGCGGGCCGAGTCGAGCACGCCGGCCATGCCGATGACCCGCTGCTTCGGAAACCTGGTCAGCTTGAACAGCGCCTGCGCCATCGCATCGAGCGGGTTGGCGACCGGAATAATGATGGCATTCGGCGTATGCTCCACGAGCTTCGGCGCGATGCTCTTCATGATGTTGAAGTTGTCGCGCACCAGGTCGTCGCGGCTCATGGTCGGCCCGCGCGGCTTGCCCGACGTGATGACGACGATGTCGGAGCCGGCCGCCGGCGCCCAGTCGGAGCCGCCGATGACTCGGACATCGGAGCCGATGATCGGACAGGTCTCGTAGATGTCGAGGCCAACGCCGGCCGCCTTCGATTCGGCGATGTCGATGATGACGACATCGGCCAGTTCCTTCTCGGCGATCTGGCGGGCCACCGTCGCGCCGACGTTGCCCGCGCCGCCAACGACCGTCACTTTGCGCTTCATGAATCTCCTCTTGGGCCGACCTGAAGGTCGGCCCCTACGTTGACTACGTCAATCGCTACGTTGACTACGTCAATCGCGCAATCGTCGCCCCTACGTTGACTACGTCAATCGCGCAATCGTAGGGGCCGACCTTTAGGTCGGCCCACCGTACGCGTCGTTTGAGTTACTCACACTTTCTGTTGAAAACTCTGTTGAAAAGGTTCGGCTGCGCGCGCGATCGTCGCTCGATCCCGAGCAATTTAGCGGTTTGCACCATCGTAGTGCGCGCGTTACAACCAGCCGCAGATTATACTTGGCACATCAACGCGTCGTGACGCCTCAGCCCTGGTTCCAACATTGAAAATCGTAGTCGCCGACGACCTTCCCGCATCCGCGCTCGACCTGCTCCGCGCGGAAGGATGGACCGTCGACGCCCGTACAGGCCGGGCGCCCGAACAACTGGCCGGTGATCTTGCCGACGCCGATGCGATCGTCGTCCGCAGCGCAACCAAAATCACGTCAACCCTCATCAACGCGGCTCCGAAGCTCCGCGTGATCGCTCGCGCGGGCACCGGCGTCGACAACGTTGATGTGTCGACTGCCAGCACGCGCGGCATCGTCGTGATGAATGCTCCCGGCGCCAACAGCATCAGCGTCGCGGAGCTCGCCGTCGGCCTGATGCTCGCGATGGCGCGACACCTCCCAGCCGCCGATGCCGCGATGAAACAGGGCAAATGGGAGAAAAAGAAGTTCCTCGGCGAAGAGGTCCGCGAGAAGACGCTCGGCCTGGCTGGTCTTGGGCGAATCGGCCAGGAGGTCGCGCGGCGCGCGGGCGCGTTCGGGATGCGCATCATCGCGCACGACCCGTACATCTCCGAGGATGTGGTGGCCGATCTGGGCGTCGAGCTCGTGTCGCTCGACGATCTCTTCGCGCGCTCCGATTACCTGTCGCTCCACATGCCATCGACGTCGACGACGAAGAACATCGTCAACGCCGAACGGCTGGCCAAGGCGAAGAAGGGCATCCGGATCATCAACACCGCGCGCGGCGATCTGGTGGACGAAAAAGCGCTCGCCGATGCGATCGAAGCTGGACAGGTCGGCGGGGCGGCGCTGGACGTCTTTCAGAAAGAGCCGACCGTCGATCTCCGGCTTCAGAAGCTGCCGCAGGTCGTCGCCACCCCGCACATCGCCGCCTCCACGCGCGAAGGGCAGGAACTGGTTGGCATGGAAACGATGGCGGCGCTGCGCGACTTCCTGCGCGACGGCATCATCCGCAACGCGGTGAACTTCCCGTCGGTGTCCGCCGAGGAATTCATCCGGCTGAAGCCGTTCCTCGAGCTTGGCGAGCGCCTGGGCCACTTCGTGGCGCAGATGAACGAGGGGCGCGTCAAGGCGCTCGGGGTCCGGTACTACGGCGACCTCGCGCTCGGCCGCAACGAGATGCTCGTGAACTCGGTCCTGGTGGGCCTCTTCAAGCCGATGCTCGAGGCCGGCGTCACCCCGGTGAACGCCCGCAACGTCGCCAACGAGCGTGGCATCGAGATCATCGAGTCGCGCAGCACGCGGTCGCGCAATTACACGAGCCTGCTCTCGGTGAAGCTGCACACGCCCGCCGGCGATCGCTGGGTCGAGGGAGCGGTCTTCGAACGCACCTACCCGCGTCTCGTGCTGCTCGACGGGATCGGTGTGGAAACACCGCTCGATGGAACGCTGATCGTGATCCGCAATACGGATCAACCCGGCGTGATCGGTGACATTGGCACGATTCTCGGCAAGCACAAAGTGAACATCGCGAACTTCGCGCTCGGGCGACAGGGCGACAGCGCTGTCGGCGTCGTCATCGTCGACGCGGAATCCGTTCCGGACAGCGTGCTGGATGAAATCAGGAGCGTGAAAGGGATCCGCGAGGTGAGATTGGTGCGCGTGTAGTCAGCCGGACCCTACCGCAATCCCAATCGCAGCACCGATCCGTCGTCGATCTTCACCAGCTCGACCGCGTCGGCGGCAATCTTCGCGACGCGATAGCCCGCGACCTCGTCGCCTTCCTTCGCC
The DNA here is from genome assembly GCA_035635535.1 of Vicinamibacterales bacterium. GTDB lineage: Bacteria > Acidobacteriota > Vicinamibacteria > Vicinamibacterales > UBA2999 > Gp6-AA40. Next base: position 15,126 of record DASQAX010000351.1, read on the forward strand.
AGGACAACTCCCGCGTCGGTATGCAGCACGGCGGTCCGCTGATCCACGCCGCCCGCGTTGTCCGCGGCGACACCGTCGAGCGTGATGCGCGGAGGCGGCGGCGGCAGCGGTGCAATCGGCACCGGCGCCGGTGAGGGTGCTTCGACACCCGTCGTCGCACGCGCGGGTTCTCGCCGTTCGCCGAAACGGAACGGATTGCGCGACGGCTCGGTGTAGTGCTGCTCCTGCGGCGGCCTGATCTGCAGCCGCGCGGCTTCTCGTTCGATGTCGATGCTCGATGTCGACGTTCCGGTGGGGCGCGCAGCGGGAGCGACCGCGCCCTGGGGCGCGTGCGCGGGCGGCATCGAGAAGAACCATGTTGCCAGGATGCCGGCGCCGGAAATGACGGCAGTCGATTTCCAATCCATGCGCAGAAACCACAGCTATTCTAGCATCGCGGCGCACGGAGACCGCGGCGCATGAAGGGCCGCGGCCGGCTCCATCGTGCTACTATTCGTCGTGCACCCTGTCGGGTTCGCCGATCCCTTCGACAGAACACTTCCCCCTCCGCACATCGTCGCCGTCATCCCCTCCCGCTACGACGCCACGCGTCTGCCCGGCAAGCCGCTGGCCGACATCGCCGGCCGGCCGATGATCGAGCACGTCTATCGGCGCACGGCTTCCGCGCGCGGCGTCGATGCGGTCGTGGTC
>DASQAX010000352.1:0-3008 GCA_035635535.1 Vicinamibacterales bacterium
GGGCGGCGTGCGGTTGATTTCGTCCGCGAGGACGATGTTCGCGAAGATCGGGCCCGGCGCGAACACCATCTGCCGCCGTCCGGTCGCCGCGTCTTCCTGCACCAGGTCGGTGCCCGTGATGTCGGACGGCATCAGGTCGGGGGTGAACTGGATGCGCGAGAACTTCAGGTGGAGGACCTGCGCCATCGTGTGGACCAGCAGGGTCTTCGCCAGTCCCGGCGCCCCGACGATCAGGCTGTTGCCGCCCACGAAGAGCGTGTTCAGGACCTGGTTGATGACCTCTTCCTGCCCGATGATCACCTTGCGCAGCTCGTGGAGAATCTGCTGGCGGCCCGTCTTCATCTTGTCCGCGAGCTTGATGTCGTCCGGCGACTCGAGATCCACGACGTCGCTGGAGATATACGGGTTCATCGTCACGCGATCACTCATTTGGCACCTTCGAGGGTTCTAATCTCGCGGGTCTTCAGCGCAAGATCGGTCACGAGCTTCTCGAGCTCACTCTGGTACTTCGCCGGGTCCATGCTCTCCTTGAGCAGCCGCAGCGACTCGACGCGGTGCTCCATGTCGCGCTGCTCGAGCACGAGCGCGCGCAGCTTCGGGTCGGTCGGCAGCGACGCCGCGTCCGCGGCGGATCCGATCGCCAGCAGCGCCGCGACTTTGCCGTCGCTGCCGCTCGTCGACGGATCGACACTGCCCGCCTTGTCGCCGTTGTCGTCGAGCACCGCGTGCTCGGTGGACAGCAGCCCTTCCTTGTCGTACGCGCGCTGCACCGCGGCCTTCGCGAACTGGAACGCCTCGAGCATCGTCACGCGGCGGTTCTTGTCGGCGTCGGCCTCGTCGCCGGTCAGCGCGTCGACGAAGTAGCCGCCGAACAGCGTCGAGAAGTTCTCGGAGCCGTTGCGCGTCGCGGCAATGACGACGCGGCCGGGCCCGGAAAGCTCGTTGACGAACGGGCCGCTGGCGCTCGTCGTGTCGACGAAGACGATCTGCTTGGTCGGGAGCTTCCTGAACTGCGTGTTGAAGTCGGCCGCCGAGATGTCGGGCCCCGGCAGGTTGAACTTCGCGGTCTTGCCGTCGTAGCTGCCGTGCCCGATGAGCACGACGTACATGACGTCGTCGGCGGTCGCGAGCTTCGCGAAGCGATCGAACGTTTTGCCGATCTCCTCGACGGTCGCCTTGCCGCTGACGCGCGCCTCGCCCTCGGCCTGCTGATCGACGAGGTAGGCGACGTGATCCGCGGGCACGCCGAGCCGGCCGGCCGAGTCCGCCAGCTCGCCGCCCCACTTGTGGAACAGCTCACCGTGCTCGGGATCGCCGGCGAGGCCGACGAGAATCAGCAGGAACGCATGGAGCATTACGACAGCCCCACGGCGCGACGGTAGCCCCACTCGGCACAGACGAGGCCCACGAGCATGACGAGGATGATCGGCATGTTCCAGAGCTCGCGCTCCTCGACCGACGTGACACCGCGCCCCGCGTAGCTGACGTCCTCGGCCAGCCCCGCGACGCTGGCCGTCGTATAGAACCGTCCGCCCGTTTCGTCGGCGATGCGCTGCAGCGGCGCCTCGTGCATCGTCGGGTCGAAGTACTCGCTGTCGCCCGCGCCCGCGCGCACGTACGCCACGTTGGTGCCGACCGGCTTGCCGTTGCGATCGCCGTCAACCGCGATCTCGTACGCGCCGGGCACCGTCGACACGAACGTGCCGCGATACTGGCCGTCGCGCTCGCCCGTCCACTGCAGCGGGACGTCGAGCGTCGAGCCGCCGGGGCGTGTGACGCGCGCGATCACGTGCGCGTCGTTGAGCTCGACCCACGTCGGATCGACGACCGACGCCTCGATCGTGACCGCCTCGCCCGGCTCGACCCGATCGGTCGTCGTGGTCGCCTCGAGCGGCGCGGGCACGTCGGTGACGAGCCACCGCAGCATCTGCCGCCAGAAGTTCTCGTGGGTCTGGTCCTCGAGCGGGATGCTGGCGTGCATCTGCCACTCCCACGAGTCCTGCGCCATGAACGCGATGCCCTTGCCGCGGCCGTACGGCTGCCAGACGAGCACCGGCATGTTGCGCAGCCGCTCGTCGGTGCCGTTCATCAGCACCGTGGCCGCCGGCTTGAGCGGCAGCGGGACGTTGATGGTCGTGACCTGCGGCAGCTCGGGCCAGCGCGCGGCCGACGCGTCTTCCGTCCCGGCAATCTGCGTGACCGCGTGCGCCTGGCCGGCGCGCGTCGGCAGCACCTTGATGCGCGCGAAGGTCGTCGGCTCGGACGCGCGCGTCTTCGGATCGATGAGGAGCGGAAGCGCGTCGGCGACCGCCGTGCCGCCGTAGCCGCCTTCGCTGAACGAGCGCGCGCCGCCGAGCATCAGCAGGCCGCCGCCGCGGCGATCGACGAAGTCCGCGATCATCTGCAGCTGGTCGGCGCTGAAGGCCGCCGCCTCGATGCTGCCGAGGATCAGCCCCTTGAACGCGAACAGCTCGTCGCGCGTCTTCGGGAAGCCGCCGAGCAGCTCGTCCACGTTGGCCGGATCGACGCCGAGACGCAGGAACTTGTTGTCGGCCGTGCGCTGCAGCGTGACGATCTGCAGGTTCTTGTCGTCGGCCACGGCGCGGTTGATGAACTTCATCTCGGACCGCGGCTCTCCTTCGAAGTAGAGAATCCGCTCGCGGGTGTCGCGCACTTCCACCAGCGAATCGCGCTGGTTGTTCTGCGTGACGACCTCGCCCTGCTGCGGCGCCACCTTGAAGGTGAAGACACGCGGGCCCGGCGTGCTTGCGGTGGCGCGCACGCGCACCGCCGCGGGGCTGCCGTCCACCGGGAACTGCACCTTCTGCGAGCCGACGATGCGGCCGTCGTCCTCGACGTCGAGCGTGACGGTCTGGCCCGAGTAGCCGGACTGCGTGATGACCGCGTCGACGAGGAGCGAGGCGCCCTTCAGCACCGTCCGCGGCGTGCTGACGCGATCGATCTGGATGTCGCGCGGCAGCTTCGCGCTGCCGACGCCGACGGTGAAG
>DASQAX010000353.1:0-11255 GCA_035635535.1 Vicinamibacterales bacterium
CGGATCGAGCCCTTCGGTCTTCTTCTTCAGCTCGCCCGCGAACCGGCGGATGAAGAAGCCGGCCAGCGACGCGACGTCGTCCTTCCGCTCGCGCAGCGGCGGCATCTCGATGGTGACGACGTTCAGCCGGTAGTAGAGGTCTTCGCGAAACGTCCCCGCTTCGACCATCAACGGCAGGTCGCGGTTGGTCGCCGCGATCAGGCGGACGTCGACGCGCAGCGTGCGGGTGCCGCCGAGGCGTTCGAACTCGTGCTCCTGGAGGACGCGCAGGATCTTCGCCTGCGTGTTCGCGCTCATGTCGCCGATTTCGTCGAGGAACAGCGTGCCGCCGTCGGCCTGCTCGAACCGGCCGATGCGCTGTTTGTCGGCGCCGGTGAACGCGCCCTTCTCGTGGCCGAAGAGCTCGGACTCGAGGAGGTTCTCCTGCAGCGCGGCGCAGTTCACCTTGATGAAGTTGCGTGCGGCGCGGTGCGAGTTGTGGTGGATGGCGCCGGCGATCAGCTCCTTGCCGGTCCCGGTCTCGCCGCGGACGAGCACGGTGGTGTTGCTCTTGGCCACCTTGCGGACGACTCCGAGCACCTTCTCGAGGGCGCCGCTGCTGCCGATGATGCGCTCGAAATCGTAGATGTCGCCCTGGGCGTGGCGGAGGTAGTCGATCTGGTGCTGCATCCGGCGCATTTCGAGCGCCTTCTCGATCTTGACCTCCATCTCCTCGATCTCGAACGGCTTCTGCACGTAGTCGAACGCGCCCGACTTGATCGCCTCGACGGCCGTGGAGACCGAGCCGAACGCGGTCATCAGGATCACCGCGCACGACGGGTGCAGCTGCTTGGCAGTCTTCAGCACCTCGAGACCGGTGCTGCCGCCCATCTTCAGGTCGCTGACGACCACATCGAAGAAGCCTTCGTGCAGCTTTTCGATGGCGGCGTTGCCGTTGGGAGCTTCCTCGATGTCATGCCCCGCTTCGGCAATCGCCTGCGCGAGCCCCCGTCGGAGCGAATCGTGATCGTCTGCGATGAGAATGCGGCCCATAAACGTTCCCTCTGAAATTTACGAATCGACGAATGTTCCCGTCGTTAGTCCGTCGCCACCGAAACCGGAAGCGTCACCCGAATCAGCGTCCCGCCGCCCGCGGACGTGCGCAGGTCGATCTGCCCGTCATGCGCGTCCACGATCTTTCGAACGATCGCCAGCCCGAGCCCCGAGCCCTGGGCCTTGGTCGTAAAAAACGGATCGAACACGTGCTCGGCCACGTCCGGCGGCATGCCCGGCCCGCTGTCCTGCACCTCGATGCGCACCGCCTCGCGCCCCTCGCCGCCGTCGTCCTGCTGCACCCGGGAGGCGCCAATCGCGACGCGCCCCTTGCCGTCCATCGCCTCGTACGCGTTGATCAGCAGGTTGGTGAACAACTGCGTCAGCTGGTGATGGTCCGCCTGGATCTGCGGCAGCTCCTCCGGGACATTCACGTCCACCACGATCGATCCGCGCGCGGCCTTCGTATCGGCCAGCTGCTCCGCCGCGTGCACCGCCTCGGCGATTCCCGTGTACTCGACCTGCAGCCGGATCGGCCTGACGAACTCCAGCACCTCCTGCACGATCGCGTTGGCCATCTTGGCCTCTTCGATGATGTTGGTCAGCACCGCCTGCGCATCCGGAACGTCCGGAAACTTCCTGCGCAGCAGGCCGGCCATCACCTCGATGCCCGCCAGCGGGTTCTTCACCTCGTGCGCGATGGCCGCCGCCATCTCGCCCACCGCCGCGAGCCGATCGCGAAGCCGCTCCCGCTCCTCGAGCTGCTCGACGCGCGTCAGGTCCTTGAAGAACATCGCCACGCCGGCGATCTCGTTCTCGTCGTCCCTGACGAACGCGAACGTGTACCCGAGGACCTTTCCCGACGGCCGCAGCCGCATCTCCGCGCGGTTCGGCAGCATGTGCAGGTCGAACGCCGACAGCAGCTGCCGCACGACCTCGGGGTGGGCGCGGAGCACCTCGGCGACCGGCTTGCCGAGGTCGTCAGGGTGCGGTTCCACGCCGAAAATCCTGTAACCCTCTTCGTTCAGCAGCGCCACCGCCCCGGCGCGCGTAATCGCCAGGACGCCGTTGCGCATGCCGGCGACAATCTGCCGGAAGAAGGCATCTGCATGGGCCGGCCGGCTGGCACCAGCGGCACGGCCGCGACGGGGGACGGGGCGGCTAGAGCTGGTCATCGGCATCGGCGGCTCCGCAAGCAGAACCTAATTTCCGCGGAGGTGGGGCAAACGACGTGCCCGAGCTGAACAGCGAGGAAACGGCGGAAACTACAGGTAGAGCAGTGTTTATGTCCCGGGTACTACCATCTGCCATTACGATTGTGTAATCGTACCGCAGAAATCGTGAGTCGGGAAGGCTTCGCTTACGTTTCGGAGGTTACGTTTCGGACGGCTGCCCGGCGGCATGTTCCTGGAGTGCTTCCCACTGCGCGATCAGGTCGCCGACTTCCCACATCAGCGTCTGGTGGCGATCGGTGACTGGCCTGGCCGCCTCGAGGTTTTCGTAGAAACCGGGCGCGGCCATGGCCGCCTCGAGTTCCTTGACCTCCGCCTCGCGCTCGGCGATGCGCGATTCGAGGTCCGCGATGCGCTTCTGAAGGGCGTCGCCAGCGCGCTGGCGTTTTCTCCGCTCGGCTTCCTCGCGCTTGCGCGCTTCGCGGGATTCGGGCCCCGATTCGGGCCGGGATCCGGGATCCGGGACCCGGGATCCGGCCGCCTTGGAAGTTGGAAGCTGGGCCCTGGGAGTTGAGTGGGCTTCGGCCTTCGGGCTCTTTTGGGATTTGGGCTTTGGGATTTGGGCTTTGGGATTTTCCCGAACTTCTCCTTGGTGCTCCTTACTCCACAGAAACTCGGTGTAGGTACCTGGATAGACGAGAGCGTCCCCGTGCCCGACCTCGATGATCTTCGTCGCCAGCTTCTCGACGAAGTAGCGGTCGTGCGAGACGAAGATCAGCGTGCCGCCGTAGTCCTCGAGCGCCTCGAGCAGCACGTCCTTCGAGTCGAGATCGAGGTGGTTGGTCGGCTCGTCGAGCAGCAGCGTGTTCGAGGGCCGCAGCAGCATGCGCGCGACCGCGAGGCGCGTGCGCTCGCCGCCCGACAGCACGCCCGCTTTCTTGTACACGTCGTCTCCCGAAAACAGGAAGCCGCCGAGGATGTTGCGAATCGCCGGCACCATGTCGGTGGGCGATCCGGACGCGAGCGTTTCGTAGACGGTCAACGTCGGATTGAGGCGCGTGGCCTCGTCCTGCGCGAAGTACTCGGTGACGATCTCGTGCCCCTCGGTGCGCGTGCCGCTGTCGGGCGTTTCCTCCGCCGAGAGCATGCGCATCAACGTCGACTTGCCCGACCCGTTGGGACCGACGAGCGCGATGCGATCGCCGCGCTCGATGTGCAGCGAGAGATCCCTGAACACCGTCAGCGGACCGTACGCCTTGCGCACGTGCTTCAGCTCGAGCACCGTGCGGCCGCTCTTCCGGCACGCTGGAAACGTGAAGTGAATCCGCTTCCGCTCGGGCGGCACCTCGATCGGCACCACCTTCTCGAGCAGCTTGATGCGGCTCTGCACCTGCGCGGCCTTGGTGGCCTGGTAGCGGAACCGATCGATGAACATCTTGACGCGCGCGGTTTCCTCGTCCTGCTCCTTCTTCGCCTGCCGCAGCCGCTCCAGCATGGCGTCGCGCTGCGCGACGTACTGGCTGTAATTGCCGGCGTAATCCGTCAGCCTGCGCAGGTGGATGTCGGTGATGCGGGTGACGACGGAATCGAGGAAGTACCGGTCGTGCGAGACGAGGATCACCGCGAACGGGTAGGCGCCGAGATACTCTTCGAGCCAGTTGCGCGCCTCGAGATCCAGGTGGTTGGTCGGCTCGTCGAGCAGCAGGAGGTTCGGGCGGCCGAGGAGCAGCTTGGCGAGCGCGATGCGCATCTGCCACCCGCCGGAAAACGTCTCCGCCGGACGCTGCGCGTCGTCGGGGTTGAAGCCGAGGCCGCGGAGGACCGTCGCAATCCGCAGGTCCATGCTGTAGCCCTCGGCCATGCGGAAGCGATCCTGCAGCTCGCTGTAGCGCGCCAGCATCGCGTCGTGCTCGTCCTGCGGAATCGACGCGTCGCCGAGCCGGTGCTCGATGTCGTGCATCTCCGCCTTCATGTCGAGCAGCGGCTGAAACGCGCTGCTGGCCTCTTCGAACAGCGTCCGCCCCGCGTGCGTCAGCCCGTCCTGCGGGAGATAGCCGATCGTCAGGTCCGCCGGCTTGACGATGGCGCCATCGTCCGGCTCGTCGATGTCCGCGAGCATCTTGAGCACGGTCGTCTTGCCGGCGCCGTTGGGGCCGCACAGGCCGACACGATCGCCGTCCGAGATCTGCCACGTGACGTGATCGATCAGTGTGCGGTCGCCGAACGATTTACTGAGGTTGGAAAGCTGGATCACGCCGCCGGCGCGCCGAGCGCCTTCGACGCGGCGGCAAGGACCTGCGGAACCCTGAACGGTTTGGTGAGGTACCCGGCCACGCCGAGATTCACCGCCTCGATGGCGCTCGATTCGGTCGAGAAGCCGGTGATGATGATGACGGGAAGGTCCGCCTTGATGCGCTTGGCCTGGCGGATCAGCGTCAGGCCGTCCATGCCGGGCATCTTCAGGTCCGCGATCAGCAGGTCGTAGTTGAACTGCCGCATCCGATCCAGCGCCGAGGTGCCATCGGGCGCGGTGTCGACGTCGTACTCGGCGAGGGCAAGCGTTTTCGACAGGAGATCGCGGATGCTCGCCTCGTCATCGACCACGAGCACCCGTTGACGCGCACTGCGGACCGGCGCCGCCGGAGTCGCCGCCGGACGATCGCCCCGCGGCCGCTGGCTGTCGAGCCAGGCATCGATATCGCGCTTCCGGAACCGCCACTGGCGGCCGACCCTGACGGCAGGAATCTTCCCGGCCTTGATCAAGCGGTAGACGGTGCGGAGGTTGACTTGGAGGTACTCCAAGACTTCTTCCGTCGTCAGGAAGACTTCGTCCGTCGGGAAATTCAGGGCCAAGACCCCGTTAGTTTACCACCCTGTCCGGCAATGACAGGATGCGGCCTGTCAGGTGAGTAGTAAATACTCGCCTCGGCAGCCGGAGAGTAAACTTCGACACGTCATACATTTGCCAAAATCCGGCCCGTATCATGGACGATACGGCCGTCCGGCCACACCTGCCGTCTTACAAGGTGACCGGACCGGAGGGCCCCCGGTTCCAGACATGACGCTGACCGACGACGAGCTCGTCGCCCGCTCGATGGGCGGCGACGCCGAGAGCTTCAATCAGCTCATCCTCCGATGGGAACGGCCGATTTATGCCCTGGCGTATCGGGTGATCGGCCGAGAGGAGGATGCGCGGGACGTCTGTCAGGAGACCTTCCTCCGCGCGTTCCGCGCGTTGCCTGGCTTCAAGAGGCAGGCAAAGTTCTCGTCGTGGATCTACCGGATTGCGCTGAATCTGTGCCGCGACTGGATTCGGCGTCAGCGGCGCGCGCCGGTCATGCAGATGCCCGAAGGCGTCGACCCGGGCGAATTGATGGCCGAGCAGGGGCCGGTGGAGTCGATCGAGGATCTGGTCGGCCGCCGTCAACTGAGCGAGGTCGTGGAAGAAGCGATGGCGCTGCTCCCCGAGGAGCAGCGGACGGCGATCATCCTGAAGGAGTACCACGGCATGACCTTCCAGGAGATTGCCGACATGCAGGAGTGCCCGCTGAGCACCGTGAAGACGCGCCTGTATCAGGGCCTCACGGTCCTGCGGCGGCATCTGGAGAAGAACGGGCGGCTGTCGAGCAACGTCGAGGGAGCGATGACGCCGCGATTGGTGAAACGATCATGAGCGAGACTTTTACCTGCGGAGATCACGGCGCGCTGATGTCGTATCTCTACGACGACTGCACGCCGGCCGAACGGCGCGCGATCCTGGCGCACGCGGCCATCTGCGGCGCGTGCGCGGAGGAGCTGGGGACCCTGGCAGCGACGCGCGAGCAGCTCGCGGCGTGGACGCCGCCCGACGCGCAGCTCGGGTTCAGAATCGTCTCGGACGCGCCCGGGTCGAACGTGGTGCGTCCGCCGCAGTGGTGGCAGAAGCCGATGCCCGCGTGGGCGCAGGCCGCGGCCGCCGCGCTCATCTTCACGACCGGCGTGACGCTCGGCACGCTGCGCGGGACGATGCCGTCCGCGGCGCGCGGACCGCAAGGATCCGCGCCACGGGCGAGTGCGACTGCCGCGACCGGCGCGGCCGTGACGCGCGCGGATCTGGCCGCGCTCGAACAGCGGCTGCGGTCGGAGATGTCGCAGGTGCGCGCTACCACCAGCCCGGCGGCGGCGCCGGGCGACGCGCGCGTCGTCGAGCAGGTCCGCGCGATGATCGACGACAGCGAGCAGCGGCAGCGCCGCGAGCTCGCCCTGCGCACCACCGAGATGGCGCGCGATTTCGACGCGCAGCGGAGCGACGACCTCGTGCGCATCGAGCGGACGCTCGGCCAGATGGACGGCACGACGGGCGCCGAAGTCGTCCAGCAGCGCCAGATGTTGAACTACCTGATGCGCGTCTCGCAGCGAGGGCAGTAATGAAACGGAATCTGTTCGTGATCGCCGGTCTTGTCGGGAGCACCGTGATTGGCGCCGCGCCACCCGCATCTGCGCAGGCGTCGCGGTCGGAAGCCGACCAGCTCAAGTCGCGCCAGAAGATCTCGATGATGGAGAGCGTGCTCGAGAGCGCGGTCGCCAACGGCGCCGACAGCCTGATGCGCGCGGTCCGCGCCGTCATGCCGCCCGACGCGATGATGCTGACGGGCGCGCCGTCCGCCCGCGGATTCCGCCTCGAGGGGTACGGCATCTTCTTCGACGTCGAGGTGCCCGCGTTCCGCCGGTCGATGGCGTGGACGCTGCGGCAGATGGTGGACGAGAGCGGCCTTGGCGCAGCGGCCGCCGTGAACCAGCTCAAGACCTACATCGCCACGGTGCAGGATTCGCGGCAGCGCGCCAACCTCGATCGCGCGCTGCGCCGTCTCGAGCTCCAGGTCGGCCCGGTCGGCCCGGTGCAGCAGGACGCCTCCGCGCGTACGGTCGGTGCGTCGACCGTCGCGGCGGCGACGATTGCTCCTGCTGCGCCGCCGGTCGATCCCGCCGTCGTCGACGACCCGAACGGCGCCTATACCCGTGAAGTCAGCGTGTCGATTGTCGACGCGATGATCGAGAACAGCGGACCGCTGCCGATCGGCGACAACGAGTGGCTGACCGTGGCCGCGCGCGACAACATCCGCCCGGACCGCCTCGTTCCCGGCGACACGTCGAACATCAGCAGCATCGTCTTCCGCGTCAAGGGGGCCGACCTGGCCGCGTATCGCGCGGGACGGATGACCCTCGAGGAGACGCGGGCACGCGTGGAGGTGAACCAATTCTGACGCGGCGCTACAATTGGGTCATGAGGCGGGTGGTTTTCTCCATGACCGCGGCTCTCTGCATTGCCGGCTGCGGCCACAACTTCGACGTCGAAAAATCCGTCAAGATCACCGACGTCCACACGGGCTGGTACGACGCCGGCATCCAGGACGGCAAGAACAAGCTCGTGCCCACCATCACGTTCAGGCTGCAGAACGTGTCCAATGAGCCGGTCGAAAGCGTCCAGGTGATGGCGGTCTTCCGGCAGCTCGGCGACACACAGTCGTGGGGCGACCATTTCGCCACCGGCATCGATCGCGACGGCCTGCCGGCCGGACAGACGACGCCGGGCTTTCTCGTCCTGCGTTCGAACCTCGGCTACACGGGCACGGAGTCGCGGCTGCAGATGCTCCAGAACCGGAACTTCGTCGACGCCCACGTGGACATCTTCGGCAAGCACCGGTCGCCCAACTGGCAGAAGCTCGGCGAATACAAGATCGATCGTCAGCTGCTGACGCAGTAGTCTTGCCCGGAGTGAGCGACGCGAGTCGCGGGGTGCCATCCTCTTCCGCGCTCGAGCGGCGTCTCGGTCCGCTCGACGCCGCCGCCATCATCGTCTCCAACGTCATCGGAGGCGGCATCCTCTTCACGCCACCGCAGGTCGCGATGCTCGTACCCGACGCGGTGTTCTTCCTCTCCACGTGGCTGGCCGGCGGCGCGCTCGCCTTCGCCGGCGCGATGGCCTACGCGGAGCTCGCGGCGCTGCGCCCCCGTGCGGGCGGCGAGTACGTGTATCTGCGCGAAGCGTTCGGCGAGCCGGCGGCGTTCCTCACCGGCTGGACGTCGTTTGTCGCGGGATTCTCCGGGGCGATCGCCACGAGCGCCGCGGTCATGGTGTTCTACATCGGCCGGTTTGCGCCCGCGATCGCCAACGCCGCCCCATGGGCCGTGGTGCCGATTGTCCCGGGCCGGATCGTGCTCACGCTCTCGCCGCAGACGGCCACCGCCGTCGCCATCATCGTGGCGATGGCCGCGCTGCATCGGCGCGGCCTCGGGCCGGGCCGCATCGTCGGCAACCTGCTCGCGTCGCTCAAGGTGACCGCGTTGGTGCTGTTCATCGCGATCGGGTTCTCGCTCGGCAGCGGCACGGCCGCGCATCTGTCCGAGCGTGCGCCCATCGGCGCCGCCGGGTGGCTGCTCGCGCTGATTCCCGTGATGTTCACCTACTCGGGATGGAACGCGGCGGCCTATGTCGCGGAGGAGATCCGTGAGCCGGGGCGCAACGTCCCGCGCGCGCTGGCGCTCGGCACCCTCGCGGTCGTGGCCATCTACCTCCTGATGAACGCGCTGTATCTGTACGTGATTCCCGTGGGAGCGCTCGCGGCCATCGACCGCAGCGTGCTCGACGTCGTCGCCGATCGCCTGCTCGGCAGCAGCGCGGGCAACGTCATGGGCGTCGTCTCGATCATCAGCCTTGCCGCGAGCATCAGCGCGATGACGCTCGCCGGGCCGCGCGTGTACTACGCGATGGCGCGCGACGGCCTGTTCTTCCGGCGGGTCGCGCGCGTCCATCCGCGCTACGCGACGCCGGCATCGGCCATCGCCGCGCAGGCGATCTGGAGCTCCGTCCTGGTGCTGACCGCGACCGCCGACGCGCTCGTCAACTACACCGGCTTTGCGATTGTGCTGTTCTCGGGAGTCGCGGTCGTCGCGCTGTTCGTGCTGAGAAGGCGGGTGCCCGACGCGCCCAGGCCGTTCAGGGCGTGGGGCTATCCGGTGGTGCCCGCGATCTACGCGATCGCGAGCGCCGCGATTCTGGTCAACGGCCTGTATCGCGCACCCGGACCGACCGGCGCGGGCGCGCTCATCATTGCCGCCGGAATCCCCGTGTATCTGATATTCCGGCGGCAAATCCCAAATCCCAAATCCCAAATCCCAAATCCCAACTAGTTCAATTGGGATTTCTTCGGATTTGGGACTTGGGTTTCAAGGTCTATACGGCTGGAGCGCCCCGCGGTACGTGATCTTCCGCCCCTGCTCAATCCGCACGTCGACGTCGAGCGGCGCAAAGCCCTGCGCGACGATCTGGATGTGGTGGGGGCCCGATTCGAGCTTCAGCGACTGGAACGTGCCGTCGAAATCGTCGACCCGCCCGGCGAAGTACCCGTCGACGTAGACATCCGCGAAGCGCGGTAACACCGCGAGCCGCAGTTCGCCCTCGTCGAAGAACCCGCCGTAGTAGCCGCCAGAGCCGCCGTAATACCCGCCGCCGGAGGACCCGCCGCCGTAGTAACCGGAGTAGTAGCTCGGCGGATACCACGTGTACGGGTCGTAATAGAAGTAGCCGAGGCCGAATGCCCCGTATCCGTACGGATAGTAGCGGCGCGGATAGTAGTAGTAGTTGTACACCGGCGGAGCGACGTAGACGTTTCCGCCGCGCGAGCGCGGCACCGCGCGTCCGTCGTTGCGTCCGTCGTTGCGCGCGGGGGGCCCGGGCGCCGGGGCCGGGCGCGAACCGCGCGGCACCGCCCGGCCAACCGCCGGGTTGTCGCCGCGGTCCCGCCCGCCGCCGTCGCGGTCACGCGCGCGCTGATCGTCAGCGGCTGCCGCGGCAGGCGCCGGAGCAGCCGCGACCGGCCGCTCGGCACGCGGCGCCGGCGGCGGTGCGGGTGCTGGCGCCGGTTGAGGGGCCGAGCGCGCCACCGCGGAGCCCGTCGCCGGACCCACGCGTTCACGGCTGCCGTCCGGCATGCGGACGGTCGGCGCCGGCTTGTCGCCCCCGTTCTGGTCGTCCTGCGCGTAGAGCGGGCCGACCGGGGAAACCACGAGCAACGACACGATGAGGAGCGATTTCGTAGTCATGGCAATAGCACAGCTGAGCAACGATGCTGCCAGCAAGTGTACGCGGCGTTGGGCCGGAATTGGGCCGCTCTCCCTGCGATCCGGCCGCCTGTCCACGCGAACGGTCGCGCGGCCGCGGCAGGCATGCCCTTTTTTTGAGGCATACTGGCCGACGTGATCCGCGCGACCACCATCCTCGCCGTCCGGCACCACGACCGCACGGTCATGGCCGGGGACGGGCAGGTCACCTTCGGCAACACCGTGCTCAAGCAGACCGCGAAGAAGATTCGCAGGCTCTACAACGATTCGATCCTCGCGGGCTTTGCCGGGTCCGCCGCGGATTCCTTCGCGCTGTTCGCCCGGTTCGAGGCCAAGCTCGAACAGTACCGCGGCAACCTCGAACGCTCCGCGGTCGAGCTCGCGCGCGACTGGCGCAGCGACCGCCTCCTTCGCCGCCTCGAAGCGATGCTCGTCGTCTCCGACAAGCGATCGACGTTCCTGCTCTCCGGCACCGGCGATCTGATCGAGCCCGACGATGGCATAGTGGCGGTGGGATCGGGGGGACCGTTTGCGCTGTCCGCGGCACGGGCGCTGGCCAGGCACAGCCAGCTCGACGCCCGCCAGATTGCCACCGAGGCGATGCGAATCGCCGCGGACATCTGCATCTACACGAACCCGAATCTCACCATTGAGGAACTGTGAGACGAGCCGCTGAGTCACGGAGCACACGGAGAAGGTAAGACGTCACGCATGGCAATCTTCCTACCGGAACGGACGGCCACGGCGGCGCGCTCGCTGACGCCCCGCGAGATCGTGGCCGAGCTCGACAAGTTCGTGATCGGCCAGGCGAAGGCGAAGCGCGCCGTCGCCATCGCGCTGCGCAACCGGACGCGCCGCCAGCGGCTGCCGCAGGAGATCGCGGAGGAGGTGACGCCGAAGAACATCCTCATGATCGGGCCAACGGGCGTCGGCAAGACCGAGATCGCGCGA
>DASQAX010000354.1:0-10338 GCA_035635535.1 Vicinamibacterales bacterium
GCCATCGCGCCTGCCCCGAGCGGAGTCGAGGGGTGCCGGCGGCGGCGCCGTTGGCCGACGCGTACAGGCTCGTCGAGCATCCCGTGAAGAGGATGGAATCGCCGCCGAGCGCGGCGGCACGACGAACGCCGGTCCACGGAATCGGACGCTGGTAGCTCTGGATCTTCTTCACTCCGCGCATCGGCAGCACGGGCACGAGCGCTGCGAGCCGGCCGAAGCTGTGGATGACGTCCACCGTCGCGCTGAGGCGCACCAGGGCGGAGCCGACCTGCATCAACTCGCGCACGCGTGCCGCTGTCCCGGTGTGCGGCGGCACCCCGTACCCGATCAGGCTGGCCGGCGTCTGGCTCTCGGGGTGGGCGATCAACGTGACCTCGTGGCCCCGTCGCACGAGACCAGACACGAGCAGCGCGACGACGCGCTCGATGCCGCCGTAGAGACGGGGCGGCACCGGCAGGTACGGATCCGCGGTGATCGCGATGCGAAGGCTCATGACAGGATGCGCGACACCGCGGCGAGCAACGCGCCGCGCTCCAGCTCGTGATCCCAGTGCCAGCGCGCGCGTGCCGCGCGCCAGCTCGCCTCGCGCGCGTCCGCGAGACGCGCGGCGTCGGTCATCAGCGGCAGCAGCTGCTCCGCCAGCGACGCGGCATCGCCAGGTGCAAACACCAACGCTCCGCGCCCGAGGTCGTTCGCCAGCGGCGACTGTCCGGCGGTGTCGGTCAGCGCGACCGGCAATCCGGCGAGCGGATAGGTCGTCGCCTTGTTCGGAAGGTTCAGGAGGCGGTTCCGGACGTGCCCCTGCTCCGCGGATACGCCGAGGTCGAACGCGCGGCACGCGTCGATCATGCTGGCGGGCGGCGAGGGCGGCTCGATCGCGATGCGGACGCGCGGCGCCTCGCGCGCGGCGAGCGCGAGCAGGCTCTCCGCATAGCCGGCTCTCGGACATCCCCGGAGCGTCAACGACGCAGGCCGCGTCGTGAGGCCGAGCGCGCGCACCACGTCCTCGAGGCCGCGCCCCGGCCCGATCGTCTGGCTGAACCAGTACGCGGCGAACTCGCCCCGTACACCGCGGGAGCGTCCGTCGGACGGAGGTGTCGCCGGCAGCGAAAACACGTTGTCGATGGGCATCGCGGCAATGCGCAGCTCGTCGTGGCACGCGCGCGCAATCGCCTCGCTGCCCGCGGTGACGAAGGCTGCGCCGTCGGACGCGAAGTGCATCACCAGCCGCGCCAGCTCGTTGGAGAGATCGCCCTCGGGAGACGGCTCGTGCTCCGCGCAGTGAAAGTCCTCTAAATCAACCGCGAAGGCTATGCCCGCGCGATGGCCGGCTTCCGCGACCGCGGCAATCGCGCCCGTGGTGCCGCCGTAGATCAAGTCGGCCGGTTCTTCGAGGATGGCGTCGACCAGCTCGCGGTGCACGCGGCCGAATGCGGCGTTCACGATGGTTCGAGGGAGCGAGGTCACCATCGACGCCAGCGCGCGCGCCGCCTTGTGCCGCGCGCCGGAACGAAGCCACGTCGCCGGCGCCTCCGCCCGATCGTAGTTGACGACCCGCCAGCGCCAGCCGCGCGAGGCCGCGATGTCCGCGTCGGCGGCCGTGGCCCATCCCGTCGTGCGCGTGCTGACGACGCGAACGTCGTAGCCCTCCGCGAGGAACGCATCCGCCGCCTTCAGCATGCGCGGGCAGGTCGCAAGATGCCCGGCGGTCACCACGCAGATTCGCCGTGTCATATGTGCCACGAATACGACAGCCGGTGCGCGAGCTCCACCTCGTCCACGCTGTCGAGCATGACGAAGCGCGGAATCTCGTACGCGGGGCAATCGAGCGCGGCAAAACCCGGTTTCGTCGTGAAGCCGAGGTCGAAGCCGGCCCCGCGAACCACCGACACGGTGTCCGCCGAATAGTCATGGGTCGACACGCCGTACGGGTACGCGAACGCGCCGATCGGCGCACCGACCAGCTGTTCGAGCGCGGTCCGGCATCCCTCGACCTCGCGCGCCTGTTCCGCGTACGACATCAGCGCCAGCGTGGGGTGGCTCAAGGTATGCCCGCCGATCTCGATCAGCGGGTTCCCCGCCAGTCGCTTGAGCTCGTCGACAGTGAGCGGACGATGCCGATCGGACGGCGATGCAGGCAGCTCGTTCGCGGTGACGAACTCCGTCCATTCCGCCACCGGCGCGTTGCGTGCCTCGAGCACGGCGTGCTCGCCAGCCGATTGATAGACGGAGTCGAACCAGAAGTGCGTGCCGCGCACGATCGGCCCCGAGCAGCCGAATACGACGGCCGGCACCTTGTACCGCTCGAGAATCGGGAGCGCCAGGTCGAGCACCGCGCGATACCCGTCGTCGAAGGTGACGAGCACGGCGCGCGGCGGCAGCGCGCGTGCGCCCTCCCGCGCCTCGCGGAGGTCGGCCAGCGAGATCGGATGGCACAAGGCCGCGATCAACTGGCAGTGACGTTCGAACGTGCTCGTCGTCACGTGCAGCTCGTGGAACGGCAACGCCTCGCTGTTGTCGTGGCGGACGCTGTGGTAGCAGAGAACCGCGACACCAGGGAACTGAAGACGGGCCAGCCGGCGCCCGTAGTAGCCCGACGACAACAGGGCGCGCTTGACCGCGTGGCGGACGCGGGACAGCGGCGCGGTGTGACCGTTCTGCATCATCGTGTCCGGCAGTCGATCGTCACGAGGACCGGGTACCGCGGATCGGCGGCGTCGAGCTCCGCGCCGGTCAGCTCCTCGGCCGCGATGCCGTACATCGCCGCCGCGGCGGCCAGGCAGTTGCCGTGCGCTTCAACGGTCGTGTCGCAGTCCGGCCATACGCGCGCGGCGACGAGACGCCACCCGTCGGCGCTCGCATGCCAGTAATCCGCGACGTCGGGCGTCAGCGGAACGAAGGCGGGAACGGTGGCCAGGATTGCCCCGCCGCGGCGGACGATGCGCCGCGCCTCGCGCAACGCGGCATCGAGGTTCTCGACAAAGGGCAGCGTGTTCGGCAGCAGGAAGCAGTCATAGCTGCCGTCGGCGACCATCGACGCGCTCGCCAGATCGCACTGATAGGTCGGCCGGAATTCGGGGCTGATGTCGAGCGTGTCCGACACGGTCACGGCCGCCCCGTACTTCCGCGTGTGATCCCTCGTCTGGATTTCCAGGACGCGCCCCGTGATGCGGTGACGACGGGCGGTGAAGAACTTGTCCACGTAGTAGCGATCGATCGGCGTGCCGCGGTCGAAGCCGTAGTTGGCCGAGATCGGCGTCACCCGGCGAAGGCTTCCCCACGACGGACGCTCGAGCCCGCGCGTCACCGTCCGCGCCCAGGTCGTCCACCTGGGTCCGAGCAGGCTCTTGATGGCAGCGCCGCCAATCATGCGGCATACAGCGCGAGATAGTCGCGCGTCACATCGTCCATCGTGCGCACCGGCGGCAGGCTGGCGCGCCACTGCTCGACGAGACTCGGGTTGCCCGCCAGGTCCTTCAGGATATCCGCGAGCGCGCGTGCGTCGCCCGCCGGATACAGGCGGCCGTTGACGCGATCGCGAACCAGCTCCGACAGCGCCGGAATGTCGCTGCCGATAACGGGCACGCCCGCCGCGTGTGCTTCGAGCGCAACGGTCGGGCCGCCTTCGACGGCCCGCGACGGACAGCAGACGACGTCCACGCGCGTCAGGAGAGAGCACACGCCGGCGTCGTCGAGCTCTCCGCCGAAATGCACCCAGGCGTCGGGACCCACGATCGATTTCAGCCGATCGACCACCGCGAGGTCGGTCCGGAACTGCACGGGCCCGTGGAACTCGAAGCGAATCTGCTCGGTGCGTGGAACCATCGAAATGGCGCGCGCGAAATCGGTGACGCCCTTGATCGGATCGAACCGCCCGATGTAGGCGACGGTCACGGCCGCGCCGGACCGGCGCGTTGGAGCAGGCGTCTGCGGAAAGCGAACGCCAAGCCGGTTGAGCGCCACCTTGTCGGCCGGCGCGCCGTTGGCGATGAGCACGTCGCGGCCCCATTCGCTGAGGACGACGAAGCGATCGACCAGGTCGAGCATCTCCCGCTGCGCCGACTGGTTGAACGTGATCAGGTTCGTCATCCCGATCATCGTGCCGATACGGCCGGGAACGTTGCGGCCGATCGCGCCGACCGACGGCGGAATCATCGCGGCCGCCATCGCGAGCGGCCGCGCGACGCCGCGGTGCTGCAGCTGGCACGCGGCGCACTTCATCGGCCGCACGAGGCCGTCACACAGCGTCGTCCCCCACCGCATCATCGTGCCCCGCTGGCACGTGAAGCCGAGACTGGCCGAGTGCGTCGTCGCGATCACCCGGGCGCCAGTCGCTTTCGCGGCGCGAAGCTCGGCCAGGCCGAGGCCCGTCACGTACGTGTGCATGTGCACGACGTCCGGTTCGGCGCGGCGAAGCCAGTCGTGGAACCGTTCGGCGCCGCGCACGGGCACCCTGCCCTGCGCCTCCTCCCGAGTGGCGCGGACCGGGATGGGATAGCGATAGACCTTGAGGCCGCCTTCGTCGTAGGTACGTTCGTCCTGCTCCAGCGCCTCGGGTGCAGCGATCAGCACCTCGTGTCCCGCCGAACTCAGCCGCCTGGCGAGCTCGGAGACGTAGACCTCCGTGCCGCCCTTCGAGCTCGGGAGGTACCATCCCGCGGCCTGAACGATGCGCACTAGTACGGTTTCCCTTTTGCGCGGCGGATCATCGAGCGCACGGTGCGGACGGCGACGTTTGGAATCCACGGGCGATCGAGCCTGCTGCCGTACGGCACGACGACGTTGGCGGGACGCGGGCGGCGCAACTCCTTGTAACGCGCGAAGAGCGCCTGGTACGCGCCGGTCCGCTCGCGCATGTTGTGCGCGGTCGCAACGTACCGCCACGCCGCATCGCTGATCGATTCGAGCAGCGCGCGATCGCGATCGAGCGCGGCGATGGCGTCTGCGAAGGCGCCGATGTCGCCGACGGGCGGCATCAGGCCCGTCCTGCCCTCGGTGAGGATTTCGGTGACGCCGCTTTCGACGCGGCTCACCACCGGAGCGAGCCCGACGCTCATCGCCTCGATCAGCGCAACGGGCACACCCTCGTAGCGTGTCGGCAGCACGAACACGTCGTGTCGCGCGGCGATGTCGAGCACTTCCGCGGTTGTCTTCGGACCCAGGAACGTGACGCGGCCGCCCGGCCACGCGTCGCGCAGCCGCTGCTCGTCTGGTCCCGCGCCCACCATCGTCCACGCGACGTCCACGCCGCGTTCGGCGAGCGCCCGATCGATCGGCGGCAGGTCGAGCACGCCTTTCTGCCCGTGCTCGAAGCGGCCGGCGAACAGCAGGCGCAGCGTCCCGGGCGCGGCGGCCCGGCGGCGCGGTGGCTCGACCACGCCGTACGGCAGGAAGTAGACGTCGCCGGCGCGATGCGGCAGTCTCGCCTTCAGCTTGCGCTCCATCGTCCGGCCGTACACCACGAAGGCGTCGATCACGTTTTCATGACGCGCCGCGAGGTCGTAGTAGTAGTCGCTGTCGCCGTGCAGGATCTGGACGACCGTCCGCCCGCAATCGAAGGCCGACGCGAGCGCGAGCTCCAGCAGATCGTTGGCGACGAGCACGCCCTCGCCGGCCGGCACCGCCGCCCGCAGCCGTCGAAGGACCGCGTGGAAATTCTCGACGGGCGTCCTGAACTCGAAGCTCGCCTGATGATCGGCGTTGAAGCGGCCGCCAAAACGCGCGTCGGTCTGCAGCGGGTTGTGCGTCAGGATGGCCGCCCAGGCGAACTGGTCGGGCTGCCGGAAGCGGAACAGGCCTTCGACAATGTTCAGCATGCCCCCGAGCTTGTCGGGGACGATGCAGACGACGCTTGGAGATGTCAGTGGCGCCATGCCCGCACCGTGGCGACCCAGACCGGCGAGGCGTCGGGAAACGGCGATTCGACGCGTGACCCGCGCCATGGCAGCGACTCGAGGCCGCGCATGTCGAACAGGAACCCGGCGTTCGCGAGCACGTCGAAGATGGCTCCCGTCTGACGCTTCACGGGGTTGAACTCGTGCAGATCGATCGTCAGGGCGCGAACGTTATGGAGCAGGTCGCGGCAATCGTCGAGCACCGGCAGCTCGGCGCCTTCGATGTCGAGCTTCAGCAGATCGACCGGCTCGAGCAGCCAGTCGCGCAGGCGCACGGCGGGCACGAACGCCAGCGGTCCGCTCACAGACGGTCCGAGCGAGGCGATGGCGCCTGAATCCGCGCCTTCGCAGACGAATTCGATCGAGCCGTCACCGACCCACACGGCGGCATCCCGCACGTCGACGCCTGCCGCGCCGTTTGCAGCGAGGTTCCGCCGGCAGATCGCGGCCAGCGCCGGGTCCGCCTCGAATGCGGTGATCCGCGCGCCGGGATAACGCCGCTTGAAGTCGATCGACGCGAGGCCGATGTTCGCGCCGCAGTCGAGGATGCGCGGCTCGCGCGCGGCGGTCTCGAACGCCAGCGAACGGTGGACGAAGATGTCGTCCCATTGCGGCCACGCCGACATCGCATCCGAGTACTCGAACCGATACGGTGCGATGTCGATCCGGCCCGGCGTCCGGCGCGCCTCGCGTGCCGCCCGGCGTTCGAGCTCCTGCAGCACGGCACGCTCGGGCGTCGGCCACACGTCGCGCTGCGTCTCGCGTGCAAAGCGCCTGAAATGTGAAATCACATTCATGCCTTGATCACCGGCCGGGGCCGTCGCGCGTTGACGTCATCGGGGCGCCGCAGCGTGACTTCCTCGGCGCCGTCCAGCCACGCGTCCACCGCTTCCACGCCCTGCGCGAAGCTGTGGTCCTGGTTCGAGACCTCGTACTTCCATGCGCCGAACCGGCCGCGGCTGTAGACGTCGCGCGCCTCGAGCGTGGTCTGGATGCCGCCAAGCCCGCGGTCGCGATGCAGCGACGGAACCGGATACCCGTGCTCGAGCCGCGTGTGCCACACGTGATGCACCTGCGACTCGGACGCGACGAGCGAGGTCGCGACGAGGCCGCGCACGACGTCGGCGGGTACGCGGGAGCCGTCGACGGGGCTGTGCGCCGATTCGGACACTTCGGCCATCAGCGACCACTGCGACGAGGGGTCCGGCACGTTGTTCGGCGAGTAGTGCGAGAAGTGCGTGACGCGATAGAACGGACAGTTCGCCCCGGGGAAATACATCCAGCACTTCTGCTCGAGATCGCGTGGCGGCGCGCCGTTCAGCCCAACGCCGATCACGTGCGTGGACGAGTACTCCAGGTCGCGCGCGGCCGCCCGCAGATCGCGTGCGAGATCGCTGATGGCGACCAGCCGGTCGAGCGGCATCGTGGAGATCAGCTGCTCGTACCCGAATTCGCGGCCGTCGGCGAGCGCGACCCGGCGCGCGGTCGTGTCGACGTGTCGTACGGTGGCCCCGAACATGAGCCGCGAGCCTGGCGCCGCCGATTCGTGCTGCGTCAACTGCTTCGCGAGCGCCTTCCAGACGGCGCCCGTGCCGCCTCGCCGCGGGAAGCGGAAGCGGTTGTTCGGCCCCCACGACACGTCATCGCGATGCAGGCGGATGTTCTCGCGGACGCGCGCCACGTCGGCGACGGCCACGCGATCGCCAATCCAGCGCCAGTCCATCAGCTCCGGCTCGCGCGCCCAGACCTTGCGGTTGTACGGGCGCATGAACAGGTCCCCGATTCCCGCGCCGAAGGTCCGCGCGATCCACTCGCCGAAGTCCACCGGCAGCGCCCGGGACGCGGACGCGGCAGCGGCCGCTTCGTCCAGGCCGCCCAGGCAGGCCGCCCGATCGGATTCGGGCAGCCGGTGCAGGTTCAGCTGAAAGGGATAGGGGACGAAGCGGTCGCGGATCCACACCCACGACTCGCGATCGTGATACAGCCAGCCGTCCACGCCGAGCAGGTCGTCCATCAGCTGGTCGAACATCTCGTAGTGGCTGAACTGCACGTGGCCGCCGAGGTCCCACGTGAAGCCATGTTCGTCGACGACGGACTGCGCGAGGCCGCCGGGGACCTGCCCGGCCTCGAGCACCAGCCAGTCGTGGATGCCACGCTGTTCGAGGCGCCACGCGGCCCCGAGACCTGTCGGTCCTGCGCCGATGATCAGATGTCGAACGTTCACGTGATGACGCATGCGGGGCCCCCGACGCGCGGAGTTTGCGCGTTGGGGTGCATTAGCGGCGGTGGAGGATGAACGAATTGCAGAAGGTCGCGTAGGGCTGGTACTGCACCGCGCCCCACTCGGGATGCTCCACGAGGAATTCGTTGAACGCGCGCGCTTCTCCCTTGCCCGGATGGCCGCGGTAGTGAAACCAGTCGTCGAACAGCAGCATCGCGCCGTCCTGCAGCACCGGCGCGATCGCGGCCAGCGCGTCGCGGGTCGATTCGTAGAGGTCGCAGTCGAAGTGCGCGAGCGCCACCTGCCGATGCACGGCCGGAAACGCCGCGGGCAGCGTCTCGTCGAACGCGCCGACGTGCAGCAGCGGGGCCTCGAGGGCGCACGCCTCGAACAGCCGCCGCGTCACCTCGGGCGTCACGGGATCGCCGATCTGCAGCAGCGGGTGCCACGAATGATTCAGCGAGCAGTCGCCGGGCTGCCAGCGCGCGTGCGGCTCGCCGGACCCGGGCAGGCCCTGGAACGAGTCGAACCCGGCGACGCGGCGCTCGATCCCCTTGGGATCGAAGGCATGCGCCTTCGCCAGCAGCGCCAGGCTGATGCCGGTGAACACGCCGAACTCGACGATGTCGCCCTGGACCGCTTCGTAGTCGACGTACTCGATCGCGCGGCAGAACGTCGTCCAGCGGGCGTCGCGCCTGACCATCTGCGTCAGGACATCGCGCGTCTCGTAGCCGGCCGCGCGCCTGGCGCGCCGGATGGCGCGGTCCACGAGCGTCATGACAGCATCCCCGCCGGCGATTCGACGCGCGGCGTCACCGACCACGCGCACGCCACGTGCACGTAGCCCTTGCGCGTCGCGTTCTCGGCATAGAGCGGCGACCGGCCGGCGTCCACCGAAAACGAGAGCGCCGGCTCCTGCAGGTCGAGGATCGCGCCCGGGTTCCACAGGCACAGCGCCAGGTGAAAGTCGCCGGCCAGCAGGGTGTTCGGCGGGATGGTCACGCGCGCCTCGAAATCGCCGGGGCCGGAGGGACACGGAAGACCGGCGTCCGCACTGTTCGTCGTGAAGACGGGGATGCCGTCGCACGAGAGCACGCCGATGCCGATGCGCGTGCCCGGCGCGCGGTGCGGCAGCGTGAACTGGATGCGGCAGACAATCGGTTCGGTGCAGGCAGGGTTCTCGAGAGGCCGGCCCGTCAGGTCCTCGAGATCCGCCGACAGAACCTGCGGCTCGCCGGTTCGCGCCGCGGCGACGAAGCCACCGCGCGCCTCCCCGCCAAGGTACGCGGCGACCGTCGATCGCACGTCGCCGACCCGCACCAGCGTGCCGCGGTGCAGCAGCATCGCGGACGTGCAGAGCCGCTGGATGGCCGCCATGTTGTGCGAGACGAACAGCACCGTCCGGCCGCTGCGCGCGACGTCATCGAGCTTGCCGAGGCATTTGCGCTGGAAGTGCACGTCGCCGACGGCGAGCACCTCGTCCACGATCAGAATCTCGGGCTCCATCTGCGCGGCGACGGCGAAGCCGAGCCTGACGTACATCCCGCTCGAGTAGTGCTTCACCGGCGTGTCGATGAACTCCTCGATCTCGGCGAAGCGGACGATCTCGTCGAACTTGCGCTCGATTTCCGCCTTGCGCATGCCGAGGATGGCGCCGTTCAGAAAGATGTTCTCGCGTCCCGTCAGGTCGGGATGGAAGCCGGTGCCGACCTCGAGCAGCGAACCGACGCGCCCGTGAATCTCGACCTCGCCCTCGGTCGGCGTCGTGATGCGCGAGAGAACTTTCAGCAGCGTGGACTTGCCCGCGCCGTTGCCGCCGATGACGCCGACCACGTCACCGCGCCGAATCTCGTGCGTGACGTCCTGGAGCGCCCAGATCGTCGTCGAGGCGCCCAGGCCGCCCGGCGCGAGCCGGCGGAACGGACGCGTGGCCGCGGCCGCGATGCGATCGCGAAGCGTGTCGTACTGCTGCTCGCGCGCGCCAATCGTGTAGCGCTTGCCGAGGCCCTTGATTCTGATGGCGATGTCGGCCACGTTCAGGCGAGATCCACGATCGATCCTTCGACCGATCGGAAGTAGGCGGCGCCGGCCACGAGCGCGGCGGCCACGACGGCCACCGCAATGGCCGCCATCGAACCGGGTCCCGGCGTGCCGAGCAGCGAGCTCCTGAACCCCTCGACGACCGTCGCCATCGGATTCAGCGCGTACAGCAGCCGCCAGCGT
>DASQAX010000355.1:0-4151 GCA_035635535.1 Vicinamibacterales bacterium
CTTTGTGAACGTCGTTGAGGACGAAAACAAAGACGAGCACGACAACTAGGTTTCCGCGGAGCCGCGCCGAGGATGCGGCTCCACAGATAACGAAGCCGCTGCTGCGGTCCGGCCCCCCAGGACCCGTCCGCAGCGGCGCGCCACCGCGAAGGTTCCCGCAAACGTCACGATCCCGCACACCACGACGATCAACGCCGGCGCCACGGGTGTCTGCAGGTTCCTGATCAGCGCCGTTGCCACGAGCGGCGCGGTGCCGCCAAACGCCGTCTGGCTGATGTTCTGGACGACGGCGACGCCGCTGAAGCGGATCCGCGTCGGAAACAGGTCCGCGGTCACGAAGGCAAACGTGCCGTTCACGAACGCGCCGGCGAGCGCCGCGAACGTCATCAGCACGAGGATGTTTCCGGAATGCGCGCTCAGGGCGGCGTAGAAGGGGTACGCGCCGAGCGCGAGCACGACCGCGCCGATCCTGAGCAGGAGGTACGGCGGATAGCGGACCGCCATCCATCCGACCGCGACGATGAGCGCGGCGTGCAGCACGACTGCGTAGGTCTGGGCGTAGACCGCCGTCGACGCGTCGTACTTCGCAACGGTGGTCAGGTACGCCGGCATGTGCGCGAAGAACAGCCCCGCGAAAACCGCGGTGACCGCCTGCGCCGCGATGCCGATGGCGATCTGCCCGGGATGCGTGCGCACGAGCTCGCCAATCGGTTCCTTCGACGCCGCGGCGAGCCGCTTCAGCTCCAGGAACTCGGGCGACTCTTCGAACGAGCGGCGCAGCCAGAAGCTCGCCAGCCCGAGCAGGCCGCCGATCACGAACGCGATACGCCAGCCGTAGAGAGCGGCATCCGCGGGCGTCAGCACGTTGCCGACCACCAACGCGATCGTCGTGCCGAGCGCGACGCCGAGCGTCACGCATCCGAACACCACACTGCAGACAAAGGGCGCCATCGGCGGAGCGGACTCGACGACGTACGTGATGGCACCGGGCAGCTCGCCGCCGAGACAGAAGCCCTGCGTGAGCCGCAGGAAGACGACGATCAGGCTGGCGGCGATGCCCCACGCCGCGTAGGTCGGCACGATGCCGATGCCGAGCGTCGCGGCGGAGGTGACGAAGATTGACGCGAGAAAGACGCCGCGCCGGCCGAACTTGTCGCCGAGACGTCCGAGCACGAGGCCGCCGATCGGCCGGGCGAGGTAGCCGATGGCGAACGTGGTGAACGTCGCCATCAGCGAGACGAGCGGATCCTGGCTCGGGAAGAACGCGCGGCCGATCTGCGGCGCGAAGATGCCGAAGATGACGAAGTCGTAGTACTCGAGCGTGCCGCCGAGGCTGGCGAGCAGGATCATCCGCCACGCGCCGCGGGTCATCGCCATGCCGCGCATTCTCGCACGGGCGGACCTGAAGGACCGCCTCTACGTCCGATGTCCGCCTTGGTGTACCGTGCACCTCATGACGCGCCTCGACTATCCCGGCGGGCCGCTCCACGACGTGATGCGCGCGACCGCCGCGCGATTTCCCGATCGGCCGGCGATCACCTTCAGGGAGCAGTCGATCACGTTCGCGGAGTTCGACCGCGAATCGAATCGCATGGCGAACGGGCTGGCGGCGCTCGGCCTCGCCTCCGGCGACCGCATGGCGCTCTACCTGCCGAACTGCCCGCAGTACGAGCTCGCGTTCTACGCGGCGAGCAAGCTCGGCGCGATCTCGTGCCCGATGAACCCGTCGTATCGCGAGCGCGAGGTGACCTACCAGGTGAACGACTCGGGCGCGAGCGTGATGGTGACGCACGCGAGCCTGTGGCCCGTCATCGATGCCTGCCGCGCGCAGCTGCCGACGCTAACGCGCGTCGTCGTGGTCGGTGGCGACGTCGACGGCGGCGCACTGGCGGTCGCCTGGGACGAGGTGGTCGAATCGTCGCCGGCCGGCGCGCCCGCGGTGCGCGTGGAGCAGAGTCAGCTGGCGGCCCTTCCCTACTCGAGCGGCACGACCGGCATGCCGAAGGGCGTGATGCTCACGCACCGCATCCTGGCGTGCAATCAGCTGCAGTATCGCGAGGCGAGCGGCATCGGTCCGGCCGACGCGTATCCGATCTTTCTTCCGCTCTCGCACATCTACGGCGTGATGCTGATGAACGCGGCGCTCGGCGCGGGCGCGCATCAGATCCTGATGGAGCGCTTCGACCTGGACGCGCTGCTGCAGGTCATCCAGGAGCACCAGGTGACCGTGCTGCACCTCGTGCCGCCCGTCCTCCTGGCGCTTGCGAACGCGCCGCGCCTCGATGCCTCACAGTTCCGCACGGTCCGCTACGCGCTGTCCGCGGCGGCCCCGCTGGCGCCGGACGTCGCGCGTCGCGTGCAGGATCGGCTCGGGCTTCGCGTGATCCAGGCGTACGGCCTCACGGAGACGGGACCGGCCTCGCATCACTCGCCTCTCGACCCGGGTCGCGTTCGCCTCGACAGCGTCGGCGTCATCATGGCCGACACCGAACACCGTGTCGTCGACCTCGATACCGGGCTGCAGGTGCTCGGCCCCGGCGAGACGGGCGAGATCACTATTCGCGGTCCGCAGGTGATGCAGGGCTACTGGAACGCGCCGGAGGAAACGGCGCGCGCGCTGCGCGACGGCTGGCTGTACACCGGCGACATCGGGTCGATCGACGCCGACGGCCACACCTACCTCGTCGATCGGAAGAAGGAGATGATCAAGTGCCGGGCGTTCAGCATCGCGCCGGCTGAGCTCGAAGCGGCGCTCCTCGAACATCCCGACATCGCCGACTGCGGGGTCGTCGGCGTCCCCGACGCGGAGGCCGGCGAGGTGCCCAACGCGTTTGTCGTCCCGCGAAAGGGATGTACGCTGGGTGAAGCGGCGCTGACGGACTATTTCTCCAGGCGTCTTGCCGGCTACAAGATGATCCGGAAGTGGCATGTGACCGATGCCATTCCGCGCACGCCGTCCGGCAAGATCCTGCGCCGCATGCTCAAGGAGAGGCTCACGACATGAACGACGTGTTGATTCTCGGCGGCGCGCGGACGCCGATGACGGAGTACGTGGGCGCGCTGAAGGACGTGTCGGCGATCGAGCTGGGCGCCATCGCCGCCCGCGGCGCGTTTCAGAAGACCGGCGTCAAGCCGGAGTGGATCGATCACGTGGTCTTCGGCAACGTGCTGCAGACGAGCGCGGATGCCATCTACGGCGCGCGCCACGTGGGACTCAAGGCCTGCGTGCCCGTCGAGGTGCCTGCGCTGACGGTCAACCGGCTGTGCGGCTCCGGCATCCAGGCCGCGATCACAGGCGCGCACCACATCGTCACCGGCGAGGCGGACGTCGTGCTGACGGGCGGCATCGAGAACATGAGCCAGGCGCCCCACGTCATCCGCGGCCTGCGCTCGGGACTGAAGCTCGGCCAGGGCGCACTCGAGGATTCGCTCTTCGAGGGGCTGCGCGACACGATGTGCGGCCTCTTCATGGCCGAGACCGCGGAGAAGTGCGCCACGAACTACTCGATCTCGCGCGACGAGCAGGATCGCTACGCCATCCGCAGCCAGAAGTGCGCGGACGACGCCTGGAAGCAGGGACGGTTCGCCGATGAGGTGGTGCCCGTCGAAATCAAGACGCGGCGGGGAACGACCGTCGTCGACCGCGACGATCACATGCGGCCCGACACGACGATCGAGGCGCTCGGCAAGCTGCCGACCGCGTTCTCGAAGGACGGCACCGTCACGGCGGGGAATGCCAGTGGCATCGTCGACGGTGGCGCGGCGGTCGTCCTCGCATCCGAGGCGGGTGCGAAGGCGCGCGGCGCGACACCTCTCGCGCGGCTGACCGGCTGGGCAACCGTTGGCGTCGATCCGAGCATCATGGGCATGGGGCCGGCGCCGGCCATCCGCAAGCTGCTCGAGAAGAAGAAGCTGACGCTCGCCGACATCGATCTGTTCGAGATCAACGAGGCGTTCGCGGCGCAGTACCTCGCGGTCGAAAAGGAGCTCGGGCTGGATCGCGAGAAGGTGAACGTCAACGGCGGCGCGATTGCGCTGGGGCATCCGCTCGGGGCGACCGGCGCGCGGCTGCTGCTGACGCTGACGCTCGAGATGCGCCGGCGCGGCGCGAAGCGCGGCATCGCGGCGGCGTGCATCGGCGGCGGACAGGG
>DASQAX010000356.1:0-8784 GCA_035635535.1 Vicinamibacterales bacterium
AGGTGCGCGGCGCCGATGATGATCGTGTTGCCGGCGACCACCGGCGCGGAGTGCAGCCCGACCTCGCCGTTGACCAGGTCCATGTTCTGGTCGTCCTCGAGCTTGAGGTCCACGACACCATCCTTGCCGAAGCTTTGGATCGGGTCGCCAGTCTTCGTGTCGAGCGCGATCAGCCGGTAGCCCGGTGTGACGTAGAGGATCCGTTCCTCGCGGCCGTCACTCCAGTACGACAGGCCGCGGCCCGAGAGTTGCCGCGGCGCCGTGTCGCCTCGCGGACCCTCGCGCTCGGAGTGCGACCATATGAGCTCGCCTGTGGCCGCATCGACCGCGACGATCGCACGACGAGTGCCGACGGTCGCATACAGCACGCCGCGCACCATCAGCGGCGTGCCCTCCAGATTCTGCTCCGGCCGCGGACCGAAGTTCTCGGTCTTGAACCGCCACGCGACCTGGAGCGTGTTGAAATTGTTCGCGTTGATCTGGTCGAGCGGGGCGTACCGCGTGTTGGCGAGATCGCCGCCGTAGGTCGTCCACTCGCCGTTTTTGGCGCCGACCTGCCCGACCTGGCCGACGGCGGGCAGCGTCGCCCAGACGCTCAGGCCTGCCAGCGCAAGGACCGGCAGCCACCACCGACGAATCGCTTGCCTCATGATGCCTCCGTGATTTCGTATCGTGGACGTTCGCCGAGCTTATACACTATCAACCCCTGAGAGGGGAACTGTTATGAAGCCGCGCATTTTCCCGCTTTTGCTCACGGCGGCGGCCATCGCGGTGGCCGTACTGCAGTCCGCGGTGGCGCAGCCGCGCAAGGCGGCACCGCCCGTTTCCGTCAGGCTTTACGTCTTCGATTGCGGGCAGCTCGACATTCCGGACACCTCTCCCTATCAGCTCACACGGGCGGAAATCGCGACCAATGTGATGTCTGTTCCTTGCTTTCTCGTCGCGCACCCGAGGGGTACGCTGATGTGGGACGTCGGCGCGGTGCCCGATCGGTCGATTCCTCCTGGTGGTACGGGCACGCTCCGCACCTACGGGACGTCGAACCGAAAGCTGGAAGCGCAGCTCAACCAGGTCGGCTACTCGCCCGCGGACATCACCTACCTGTCGTTTTCACACTTTCACTGGGACCACGTCGGCAACGCGAACCTGTTCGCGCGTTCGACCTGGCGCGTGCGGCAGGCAGAGCGTGACGTGATGTTCGCCGACCCGCCCTCGCCGCGGACGGAGCCGGAGAATTTCAGCGCGCTCAGGAACAGCAGGACCACGATCATCACGACGCCCGATTACGACGTCTTCGGCGATCGCCGCGTCGTGATCAAGGCGGCGCCGGGACATTCGCCCGGCCACCAGGTGCTGTTCCTCGATCTCGCGAAGACCGGGCCCGTCGTGCTCAGCGGAGATCTGTATCACTATCCGGAAGAGCGCACGCTGAAGAAGGTTCCGACGACGGAGTTCGATCGCGAGCAGTCCGCCGCCTCGCGCACGGCGATCGAAGCGTTCCTGGCGAGCGTCCACGCGCAGCTCTGGATCCAGCACGATTTCAACGCCGTCGCGAAGCTGAAGAAGGCGCCGGCGTACTACGAGTGATAGCCTAGCCTCATGAAGGGCGTCAACGGGCTTCATCACATCACCGCGATTGCCGGTCCCGCGCAGGAGAACCTGGATTTCTACGCCGGCGTCCTCGGCATGCGTCTCGTCAAGAAATCCGTGAACCAGGACGATCCGGGCACGTATCACCTGTTCTACGCGGATGCCGAAGGCCATCCCGGCTCCGACCTGACATTTTTCCCGTGGGCGGAGATGGCGCCGCCGCGGATCGGGCACGGGCTCGCGGTCGAAGTGGCGCTCGAAGTGCCGGCCGGCAGCCTCGACTTCTGGGGCTCGCGCCTGGAGAAATATCGCGTCCCCGTCGGCGCGATCGAAGAGCGCTTCGGCGACCGCGCGCTGCCAATTGTCGATCCGCACGGCCTGAAGCTCGCGCTCGTCGAGCCGCGCCAGGCGCCGGACCGCCGGTTCACGCCGTGGGACGGCAGCGCGGTGCCCCGGGAGCGGCAGGTGCGCGGGCTGTACGGCGCGCAGGTGTGGGAGCGCGAAGCGGAGATGACCGAGAGCTTCGTGACCACCGTCCTCGGCTTCGAACGGCTCGCGGAGGAGAACGGGATCGTCCGGTACGGCTTCGAGGAATCGGCCGGCGTGCTCGACGTGCGTGAAACGCCCGAAGGGCGCCGCGGCGCGTGGGGCGTCGGCTCGGTGCATCATCTCGCGTGGCGCGTCGACGACGAGGAGCATCAGCACGAGATGCGGTCGCGCGTCGACGCGTCGGGACACCATCCGACGCCGGTGATCGATCGCTTCTGGTTCAAGTCGGTCTACTTCAAGGAGCCGGGCGGCGTGCTGTTCGAGCTCGCCACCGACGGCCCCGGGTTCGCGGTCGATGAAGACGCCGCCCATCTCGGCGAGACGCTCGTGTTGCCGCCCTGGCTCGAGCCGGCGCGGCCGCGGATCGAGGAGGTGCTGCCGTCGTTGAAGATGCATCAGCCGGTCGCGACGCCAGAGTGACCGCCGACTTCATCCATGTCTTCGAGCCGCCGGCGGAGCCCGGCGGCCCCATCCTGCTTCTCCTCCACGGCACGGGCGGCAACGAGCACGACCTCGTGCCGGTCGCGGGGATGCTGCTGCCGGGCGCGGGCGTGCTGAGCCCGCGCGGCCAGGTGCTCGAGCGAGGGATGCCGAGATTCTTCAGGCGCCTCGCCGAAGGGGTCTTCGACATCGAAGACCTGAAGCTGCGCACCGCGGAGCTCGCGGATTTCGTCACGGCGTCCGCCGCGCAGCACCACTTTTCCATGCGCGACGTGACCGCGGTGGGTTTCTCCAACGGCGCGAACATCGCCGCCGCGCTGCTGCTCCTCAGGCCGGAGGTGCTCGGCGCCGCGGTGCTGTTTCGCGCGATGGTGCCGCTGACGCCGGACGCGCTGCCCAGGCTCGGCGCGACGCCGGTCCTGATCTCGAATGGGAAGATGGATCCGCTCGTGTCGGCCGAGGAAACCGAGCGGCTCGCCGCGCTCCTGCGATCCGCCGGCGCGGACGCGACCGTCTCGTGGCAGAACAGCGGCCACGACCTGACCGAGCGCGACGTGATTACCGCGCGCGAATGGCTGGCGCAGCGGCAGGCGCGCTGACCGCGCGCGCGTCCAGCCACCGCTGACGCATCGGCTTCAGGACGAGCCCTGCCAGCAGCGCCGTCGCGAAGTTCATGGCGATGATGACGCCGAAGACCGGCATCCACGATCCGTACGCGTCGTGCACCAGCGCCGCCACGGGACCGCCGAGCACCGAGCCGACGCCCTGCGCCATGTAGAGGAAGCCGTAGTTGGTCGTCGCGTGA
This sequence comes from Vicinamibacterales bacterium, assembly GCA_035635535.1. Lineage (GTDB taxonomy): Bacteria > Acidobacteriota > Vicinamibacteria > Vicinamibacterales > UBA2999 > Gp6-AA40. Next base: position 3,386 of record DASQAX010000356.1, read on the forward strand.
CGCGTCCCGTAGGTGTCGGTCAGCGTCGAGGGGAACAGCGAAAAGATCTCTCCCCACCCGAACAGGACGACCCCCGACATGATGACGAAGAGCGCGGGGTGCGACCGCGTGAAGAGCCACAGCGTCATCGCGGTTCCCTCGAGCGCGAAGGCGATGACCATCGTGTTCTCGCGGCCGATCCGATCCGACAGCCAGCCGAAGAACGGGCGCGTCAGCCCGTTGGTGATCCGATCGATCGAGAGCGCGAGCGGCAGCAGCGGGAGTCCGAAGACGACGGCGTTGGCCATGCCGAAGTCGCGCGTGAACGCCGCCATCTGCGAGGTCACCATGAGGCCGGCGGTGGACATCATCGTCATCATGACGAACATCAGCCAGAAGATGGGCGTCCGCAGCATCTCGGACGGACCCCAATCCGTCCGGGATCCGGGATCCGGGATCCGGCATCTCGGCGTTCGTAGGGCGCCCCTTTACGGGGCGCCAGACTCGCCGATCGCAAGCCCTGAGCCGCGATGACTCCGACCGCGATAAAGATCAACCCGTATCGCACCAGCGCCGGCCGATACCCCTCGTCCTTCAGCAGCTCGGCGATCGGGAACGTCGTGAGCAGCGCGCCCATGCCGTAGCCGGCGGCGACGACACCGGTCGCAAAGCCCCGGCGATCCGGAAACCACTGGACCATGTGGCCGATCACGCCGACGTAGACGATGCCGGTACCGATGCCGCCGAGCACGCCGTAGGTCAGGTACAGCCCGGTGAGCGTCGTCGCGCGCGCGGCCAGCACCCAGCTCAGGCCCGTCAGCGCGCCGCCGGCCGACAGCAGCACGCGCGGGCCGAAGCGGTCCACGAGCAGCCCCTGGCACGGCGCGAGGAACGTCTGGATGACGATCAGGACCGAGAAGGTGATCTGGATCTGCGCGAGGCTGGCGCCCGCGGTCGTCATCAGCGGCTGCGTGAACAGCGTCCAGACGTACTGCGGGCTGGAGATGACGACCATGCAGACGAGGCCGAGCAGCAGCTGAACCCAGCGCGACCCGATGCTCATCGCGCCGCCGTCTGTGCCGCCGCGCGCGGACGGAACACGGAGAGATCGATCGCGTCCGCGACCGCCTTGTATCCCGCGGCGTTCAGGTGCAGGTGATCGCCGGCGTCGTACTGCGGCAGCGTCCGCGCGGGATGGCCCGGGTCCCGCACGGCGGCGTCGAAGTCGAACACGCCGTCGTACGCCTTGCCCGTTCGCATCCACTCGTTGAGCGCCTGCCGCTTGGCCTCTCCGACCGCGGAGTAATAGTTGGCGCCCTCGAACGGCGTGAGCGTTGCGCCATAGATCTTCAACCCGTGCTCGTGCGCCCGCTCGATCAACTGACGGTGCGCGGCGATCAGATCGCGCGCACCCGGGACCGCGTTGTCGCGCGCCCCACCGATGTCGTTGATCCCTTCGAGCACGATCACGTGCCGGACGCCGGGCTGCGCCAGCACGTCGCGGTCGAAGCGCGCCAGCGCGCTGACGCCGTTGCCGTCACCGAGCACGCGGTTGCCGCCGATGCCGGCGTTCAACACGGCCACTCTGAGGTTCGCGCCCAGCAGGCGGCGCGCGAGGTGATCGGGCCAGCGGTTGTTGGTGTCGATGCCCGACGCGGTGCCGTCGGTAATGGAATCGCCGAGCGTCACGATCGCTTCGGCGTTGGCCGGCGCGGTGACCTCCACGCGCGCCAGGAAGAACCAGGTAGCGGTCGGCAGCCCGTCCTGCCTGCGGTACGCCGTCGTGGTCTGAACCGGCAGCGAGGCCGCGCCGACGTGATTGCCGGCCGTCGACAGGTAGTTGGTCTGCCACGACGCCGCGTGCGTGGTGATCGGCGATCGCATCGTCGCCGTGTCGTTCGGCAGGTAGATGTCGATCGCGAGATCCGCGAAGTCACGCACGTCCAGCGCGACGGGGTCGCTCAGCACGATGGTCCCGGCCGGAATGGTCGTCGCCGGGCTTCCGTCGAAGGTGAGCGGCCTGCTCGATGGCGGCAGGATGGACGCATCGTGGTCGCGGAGCGCGACCTGTGCGGCGCCGATCGACAGCGGCGCCGTGCCGAACACATTGGTCAGCACCACGCGCAGCCGCGAGCCGCCGAGCGTGACGTGCACGATCTGCCGCAGCGTCTGGTTGTTGACGTGCAGCGGCGACTGTCCGCCAACGGGCAGCTGCTGGCCGGGCGCGACCGCACGCACCGCCGGCGGGATCTCGCCGCGCACGTCGGCCGCCTGGGCCTGGGGTGCGGCGGGGTCGGTCCGCGAGGTGGCCGCGGCCATCCATGTCGCGACCCATCGCTGGTTGTCCGTCCCGCCTTGCCCGGACAGAAGGACGACCGGCGAAAGAAGGAGTGCCAGCACCGCCGCGACGGACAGCCTCATGACGCGAAATCCTTTCTACAGCAGCGGCTCGGGAATCGCCGCTCCATCCTTGCGCGGATCGGACCCGCCGTAATTGATCCCGGCGCGAGCGTCCCGCATCACCGCCTGCCCGCCGCCCACCATGTTCGAAAACTCGCCCTGCAGATCGATCTCGTGGCCGCGGCGCGCGAGCGTCTCGCGCACGCTCTCCCCCACGCGCGATTCGATCATGACGTCCGTTCCCGGAAACGTCAGCTTCACGAAGCGCGGCGCCTCGAGCGCCTGCTGGATGTTCAGGCCGTGGTCGACGATGTTCGAGATGACCTGGACGTGGGCCTGCGGCTGGTTCCAGCCGCCCATCACGCCGAAGCCGACGCTGAGGTGATCGCGCTTCATGAACGCGGGAATCACGGTCTGCAGTGGACGCTTGCGCGGCGCCAGCGCGTTGGGATGCGAACGATCGAACGTGAAGAGGCCGCCGCGGCTCTGCAGCACGAACCCGGCGCCCTCGGGGACGACTCCGGAGCCGAAGTTCGCGAAGTTGCTCTGGATGAGCGACGCGATGTTGCCGGCCGCATCGACGGCGCACAGGTACGTGGTGTCGCCCCCGTGCGTCGGCAGCGCGCCGGCATCCACGCTCGCCTGCGCACGGCGTGGATCGATGAGCCGCGCACGTTCGCGCGCGTACGCTTTCGACAGCATCGCCTCGACCGGCACCCTGGAGAAGCGCGGATCGCCGACGTGACGCTGCATGTCCGCGTACGCCAGCTTCTTCGCCTCGATCATCACGTGCAGCGCCTCGGCGCTCGCGCGGCCGTACTCGGCAAGCGGGAAGCCCTCCAGGATGTTGAGCATCACGAGCGCCGCAATGCCCTGGCTGTTCGGAGGAATCTCGTAGACGTCCCACCCGCGATAGTTCGTCGTCAGCGGCGTCACCCATTCCGGCTGGTAGTCGGCGAAATCCTCCGCCGCGAGCGCGCCCCGGTGTTCGGCGCTGCACGCGAGGATGCGCGTGGCGACCTCGCCCCGATAGAAGGCATCGCCGCCTTCTCTCGCGATCGCGCCAAGCGTTCGCGCCAGGGCGGGATTGCGGAACAACTCGCCCGCGGCGGGCGCGCGCCCGCCCGGCAGGAACGTGGCCGTCGCGTGCCGATCGCGCAACTGCACGACGCTTCCCTGCCACTCGAGCGCGGTGATCTCGGACACGGGAAACCCGTTCTCGGCGTGCGCCATCGCGGCCGACAGCAGCGAATCGAACGGGAGCCGCCCGAATTTTCCGTGGAGGGCCATCCAGCCCGACACCGCGCCCGGGACCGTCGCGGAATGAATGCCGTTCTGCGGCATCGACTGCATGCCGCGTGCGGTGAGGAACTCGATGCTCGTCGCGGCGGCCGACCAGCCGCTCGCGTTGAGGCCGTGCACGGCGCCCGTGCCGGCATCGTGCACGATGGCGAACAGATCGCCGCCGACGCCGTTCATCATCGGCGCGACGACGCCCATCACCGCGTTGGCCGCAATCGCCGCTTCCGCGGCGTGACCGCCGCGGGCGAGCACCACGGCGCCGGCCTGCGCCGCGAGCGGGTTCTCCGCGGCGACGATGCCGCGCGTGGAGACGGCCATCGACCGCGCCTGCGAGCGGCCGATCTGGATGCGGACGTAATCGGCGTTCAGGCTGGCTTTAGGCGAGGTAGTCAACCATTTTTCCTTCCCACACCGAGCGCTGCTCCTGCGGCAGCATCGCGACGAGCGACTCGATGGCCGCCTTGGTCGGACCGATACGGTATTGATAGATGTAGCGTTGCAGGTCGGCAGGCTTCGCGTCGTCGGGGATGTACGCCCCGTGCGCGCCGCGCGAGTTGAGGAACACGAGCGCGCTGTTGCGGCGGAACGGCACGTCGGCCACCAGCCGGCAGCGCCCTGGATCGATCCAGTGCGGCGCGATCGAGTTCGCCGCTTCGTCTTCGTCCACCGCGTAAATCTGCGTGCCCCACTCCTCGCTTTCGTGCGCGAGCGGGAGGTACAACAGCACGGTGATGAACCCCCACTTCGGATCGCGGTGCGGCGGAATCCGGTACCCGCGTCCGCGCAGCAGGATGCGCCCGTCCGTGCTGTGCAGTTCCATCGGCGGACCAAGCGGATTGGAGGCGAGGGGCGGCCATTCATGAACGATCCACTCGGCCAGTGGCTCGCGGAACTTCTCGAGGATGGGCGGCTGAAACGCGCTCTCGAGCACCACGTCGACCAGAAACCTCCAAATCGCGCGGCTGTACTCAGGGCCGTACACGAGCGGCACCTTCAGCTGCCGCTTGTTGTGCGGCTTGTCGGCGAACAGCTCGAACGGAGGGATCCCCCGTACGAGTGCGGCATAGAAGTCGGGCGGAAAGACGTTCTGCACGAGGAGATACGGCAGCGGATCGGTCTTCAGCCGCGCGCGCTCGACCGCGTCGCGCACGTGCGCACCGACGCGCGCTTCGTCGCAGATGACCGGCAGCAGGTGCATCTCTTCCTCGAACGCCGCGTCGGCCGAGGCGATCGCCCGAAGCTGCGACTCGCGGACCGTCAACGCCGCAACCTTGTCGGTCAGCTCACGAAGCGTGGCCTGGATGTCGTCGAGCCGCGTCGCGAGGGCCGCCGCATCGCCCCGCTGCTGGCGCAGCTCGATGGCCTTGTTCCACTCCTCCTGCGCCTTCGCGGACCGGCGCAGCGCGCGCATCCCCTCGATGACGTCGTCGAGCGACTTGCGCATGCGCGCCAGCGAGCGCGGACGGAGGAATTCGAAGTGATCGCGCAGCTGACGAAGCATCAGGGCTCCCTGGAATCGGTCTCGACGCGATTGACTCTCACCGTGCCGTCCCTGGCGCGCCGGGCGAGCCCCGCGGACAGGCTGCGCTCCACGATCGCGTCCCAGTCGCGTTCGAACGGCGCCCGCAGGCGCGCGGGGACGCGCAGGATCGCGGTGTCGTTCGCGGCGCGATAGGCCGAACGGCGGCGGGACCGTTCGCTGTCGCTCATCCGCTCCC